>CAZXWB010000034.1:0-15824 GCA_964644395.1 uncultured Hyphomonadaceae bacterium
ACAGCCCTGAGCGCGATCCATCGCGGAGCACTGCGCAGCGGGGATCAGATAAAACATGGGAGGCCGATAATGAAACACCCACTCCTCGAGAGCCTGCTTGAGGCCGATAATGCCAACCCGGTGGCACCGGGCGAACTCGACGCATTCCTCGATGCCGGCCAGGGTCGGCTGGGCGTCGTCTTTCTCGCCGGCGACCCGGAGAAACGCCTTGAGACGGCGGATGTCGCCGTGGTGCTGGCCGAGCTCAACAAGGCCCATGGCGCGCATCTGAACATCGGGCTGGTGGCGCCCGAGGCCGAAGCCGAGGTAATGGAAGCGCTCGGGCTTTATACCCTGCCGAGCCTTGTTTTCTTCGCCGGCCGCAAGCGGCTCGAAACCCTACCGAAAATCCAGGACTGGTCGGTCTATGCCGAGGCGTTGCCGCGCCTGATCGACACCGCGCGAGAGGAGGCCCCGGCATGAGCTACAAGATCGAACTTCAGCTGGGCAATCCGGTGCTCGACGAGGCCGATGCCGCGCCCGACGGTGTGCTGTCGCCCTTCGAGGGTGACGCCGATGGCGGCGGCGAGGTGTTGAAACTTCTCGGCCTGCCCTCGGGCAATGGCATGATGGCGGTCCGTGATCTCGGTGCCACCGAAGAGGCCGGCCCCGCCGTTCACGCCACGCTGAGCCGCATTCGCGATGCGCTGGCCGAGGCGGCGAAATCGGGCCGGGCCTGGCGGCTCAGGGTCGACAATCTCGCCAAGGTTGACCGCAAGGCGCTCTATGACGCGCTCGGACAGGGCGAGGTATCGGTGGTCATTGCCGGCGGCGAGCTCGAGGGCGAGGCCCAGATCATGGAAACCGTCCTGCCCGGCGCCTGGATCGGTCGGGCGACCCATGCCGATGGCGAGATTGCCGCGGAGTGGGTCGAGGTGGGCGACGCCCCGCGCGCTCTACGCGAAGTGGCCGTGAGCCGTCCGCGCGGCGACCTTCCGGTGGACATGCTGACCCCGCCGCGCGGTGCGATGAACGTGATGAGCGTTCTGTCCGAGGCCCGCGACCGCGCCGCCGCCTGGACCCCCGGCGAGCCCAACCATGTGATGAATTTCACCCTGTTTCCGATGACGCCCGCCGACAGCGCTTTCCTCGCCAAGGTGCTGGGCGAGGCCGGGGTGCGCATCGCGTCGGGCGGATACGGCGCGGCGCGGGTGGTCATGACGGGCCTGCGGCATGTCTGGGCGGTGCAGTATCTCAACGGTATGGGCACGGTCATCCTCGACACGCTGGAGATTGGCGACTTGCCAGAGGCGGTGCTTGCCAGCCCAGAGGATTTCGAGGACAGTGCTGGTCGGCTTACCGACATGCTGGAGGCCTACACACCATGAGCCGGGCGTTTGAATCTTCTGCAGCCGGGATGCTGGCCGATGACGCGGCGCTGGAATGCGGCGTCTGCTGGTGGGTCTACAATCCTGCCGAGGGCGATGATGTCTGGGACACCGCGCCCGGAACCCCGTTCAGTGCCCTGCCGGACCATTGGCGCTGCCCGTCCTGCGATGCGCCGAAGGACAAGTTCATGGCGCTCGAGGCCGGCGTGGCGGCGCGACAGGCGGCTGCGGAACCGCTGGAGACCCGGATCCGGAGTCTGGTGGCGGCCTATGAGGCGGCTGAGGCCAACATGGTCGGCCTGCCGGTGCACAATGATCTGTTGCGCATCGAGCCCGTCGGCTTCCGGGCCCATGACGGGGGCTATGTCGGCGTCATGGTGACGCCGTGGAGCATGAACCTGACCTGGCTGCCCGACAGCCCCGATGCCGCGCCGGGCGGGCCACTCGGCGGCACACGGCAGCGCGTCTTCCCCTCGGGCAGCTACAGCTTCCTGATCGGTCGCATGGACGGTGTCGGCACGGTGGAGACCTGCTCGCTGTTCTCGCCCATGGACGAGTTCGACGATCCCGACGTTGCCAGGGCCACGGCGGACGCCGCCATGGAGGGACTGTTCGAGGCCCCCGAGCCCGCGCCGGCCAAGGACGAAAAGGCCGTTTCCCGGCGCTTTCTTTTCACCATGAACGGACAGGCCACATGACACCGGGTGCCCTTCGCCAGTATGAATTGCTGCTGAGGCCGGGCGACGCGGGTCTCTCCGCAACACTGTCCCGCCACGGGCCGTCCAACGTGCTGGAACTCGCCCATGGGCGGACCCTCGACGAGTCGGTCAGGCTCGCCGGCATGTTCTTTCCGATCTGTCCGCGCGCCCACCAGGCCGCCGCGCTCGATGCCGCCGAACATGCCGCCGGCGTGATCCTGCCCGATGGCCAGGCCACCGCGAGGGAAGCGCTCGTGCTGGCCGAGGCCGTGGCCGCCTGCGTGTGGCGGGGCGGGCTGAACTGGCCGAAGCTGATCGCTGCGCCCGCCCTCCATGAGTCCGTCAAAAAGGCCCGCGAGGCGAGCCAGGAGATCGAGACTCATCTGTTCGAGGACAAGTGGGCCAGAGCCGGCGGCGCGAAGCTGAAGATCGACTGGCCGGAATTGGCTGCGGCCTTCCGCAAGCTCTCGGCCTGTGTCCTCGACATTGCGCGCCTGGAAATGCCCGTGATCAGGGCCGCCGAGCGCGCCCTGGGCATGGCTTCGCTGAGCGCGTGTCCGCAGCTCGGCGGTGAGCTCCTTGATCCGGGACACCAGCCGGACGAGGGCACCGCAGAGGAAACCCCGCGCAGCGCGATCGACCCGCATGTCAGGCGCTTCCGGCCCGCCGACTGGTTCTGCGCCCAGCTCGACCACGCGTTTGCCCTGACCGCCGACCTGCGCGACAGGCTCTCCGCGCTCGGGTCCGATGCGCCGGTCGTCCTGCCGGAGCGCTGGTCGGGCACCGGCATCGGCATCGCCAAGACCGCCCGCGGGCGCTTGCGCCATGTCATGTCCGTCGAGGACGCCCGGGTCTCGGCCTGGCGCGCCGCTGCGCCGACCGACTGGAATTTCGCCCCGCAGGGACCCGTGGTGCATTACCTGAACGGGCTCGATGTGGAGAGGCCCGAAGCGGCCGCAAGCTGGATCGTTGCTGCGCTTGACCCCTGCGCGCCATGTTCGGTTAGCCTGTTGAAGGAGGCCCAATATGCATGAGATGGCGCTGGCCTCATCCGTCGTCGATGCCATAGAGGGCGAGGCGACGCGGCAGGCCTTTTCGCGCGTGGAGCGCATCGTCCTGGAGGTCGGTGTCCTGTCCTGTGTCGACACCCATGCGCTGGAATTCGGCTTCGATTCCTGTGCCCGCGGCACCCGCGCGGAGGGGGCGAAACTGGAATTCCTGACCCCGCCGGGCGAGGCGGGTTGCTTCGGTTGCGGCGAGACGGTGGAAATCAGGCGCAAGGGCGAGGCCTGTCCCCTTTGCGGCTCCCACCAGCTGGTCGTGACCGGCGGTGAGGAACTCAAGATCAAGACCCTGGAGGTGGTTTGACATGTGTACCGTTTGCGGCTGCAGCGAAGGCGAGACGAAGATCGAGGGCAAGGATGGCCACGCCCATGATCACGGCCACGATCACGAACACGGTGAGGGCCATCACCATCACCACCACCATGGCCACAGCCATGGCCCCGACGGTTCGCTGGACTTCGGCGCCGGCGCGGCCGGCGTGCATGTCGCCGGTCAGAGCCAGTCCCGCCTGATCGAGATCGAACGCGATATCCTGTCGAAGAACGACGCCATCGCCGCGCGCAACCGTGACCGGCTGGAGGCCGCCGGCGTCGTCGCCATCAACCTCATGTCGAGCCCGGGTTCGGGCAAGACCACGCTGCTTGTGGAGACCATAAGGACCCTGAAGGACCGCCTCCCCATGGCCGTGATCGAGGGCGACCAGCAGACCTCCAATGACGCCGCGCGCATCCGTGAGACCGGCGTGCCCGCGCTGCAGGTCAATACCGGCAAGGGCTGTCACCTCGATGCCGACATGGTGTCATCGGCACTCGACCATATGGACATGCCGCGCGGCGGGCTGCTCTTCATCGAGAATGTCGGCAATCTTGTCTGCCCGGCGGGTTTCGACCTGGGTGAGGCGCGCCGCGTGGTGCTGGCAAGCGTGACCGAGGGCGAGGACAAGCCGCTGAAATATCCCGAAATGTTTGCCACCGCCGACGCCATGCTGGTGTCGAAATGCGACCTGCTTCCACATCTGCAGTTCGATGTCGACGCCCTTGTCGCGAATGCCCGCAAGGTGCGCCCGCGCCTCGATGTCCTGAAGACCTCGGCCACCGGCGGGCCAAGGCTCGACCACTGGCTGCAATGGCTCGCCGGACTGCAGGGCCAGTTCCGCCAGGCCGCGGAGTAGCCATGGCCTACAGTGCGTCCACCGCCGAAACCACCCTCCAGCGCCGCCAGGTGCGCGTGCGCGGGGCGGTGCAGGGTGTGGGCTTCCGGCCGTTTGTCTGGTCGCTGGCGCAGCGGCTCGGGCTTTCCGGCTGGGTGCTGAATGACAGTGACGGTGTCCTGGCCGAGATCGAGGGAGGCGGCGAGGCCGTTGACGCTTTCATCCATGCGCTGCAAAGCGATGCCCCGCCGCTGGCACGGATTGATGCCGTTGAGGCCGGCATCTGCATGCCGAAGGGGCAGGGCGGTTTCGAGATCCGCACCAGCCAGGCCGGCACGGCGGCGCGCACGGCCATCACGCCCGACATGGCCACCTGCGAGGCGTGCCTGGAGGACATCTTCACGCCGGGCAATCGCCGCCATCTCTACGCCTTCACCAATTGCACCCATTGCGGCCCGCGCTACACCATCACGCGGCGGCTGCCCTATGACCGCGCCGAGACGAGCATGGCACCCTTTGCCATGTGCGATGCCTGCCAGGCGGAATATGACAACCCGGCCGACCGGCGCTTCCACGCCCAGCCCAATGCCTGCCCCGATTGCGGGCCACGGCTTTCCATGCCGCCGGCTGATATCGCCGAGCGGTTGCGCAAGGGCGAGATCCTCGCCATCAAGGGCCTCGGTGGGTTTCACTTGGCCGTGGATGGGCGCAATGACGAAGCGGTGGCGCGCCTGCGCCGGCGCAAGCTCCGCGATGGCAAGCCCTTCGCGGTCATGGTGGCGAACCTGGCAAGCGCCAAACGCCTGGCGCATCTGAGCGAGGTTGAAGAGACGCTGCTGACCGACCGCCGCCGGCCCGTTATCGTCGCGAAGGCGAAGTCGCCGAACGGCCTGTCGCCGGAAGTCTCGCGCGGGCTGAACACGGTCGGGCTCATGCTGCCCTATGCGCCGGTGCATCACCTGATCTTCCATGCCGCCTGCGGCGCGCCACGCAGCCTGCACTGGCTGGAGCAGGCCCAGGAACTGGCGCTTGTCATGACCAGCGCCAATCCCGGCGGCGAACCGCTGGTGACGGGCAATGCCGAGGCGTTCGAACGCCTCGGCCGCATCGCGGACGGATTCGTCAGCCATGACCGCGACATCCTCGTGCGTTGCGATGACAGCGTGGTGCGCGTGATCAACGGTGCGCCGGCCTATCTCCGCCGTGCCCGCGGGGCGACGCCGGAACCGGTCCGCCTGCCAAGGGAGGTCCCCCCGACACTGGCCGTCGGCGGGCATCTGAAGAACACGGTTTGCGTCACGCGCGGGAGAGAGGCTTTCGTCTCTCAGCATATCGGCGATCTCGACAATGCGTCGGTCTTCGGCTTTTTCCGCGAGACCGTCTCGCACCTGACCGCCATCCTCGATGTGACCCCCGAGCGGGTGGCCTGCGACCTGCATCCGGATTTCCTGTCGAGCCGGTTCGCCGTGGAAACCGGGCTTGCCCTTGTACGCGTCCAGCATCACCACGCCCATATCGCCGCCACGGCGGCCGAACACGGCATCGAGGGGCCGCATCTCGGTCTGGCCCTGGACGGTTTCGGACTGGGGCCGGAGGGCGCCAGCTGGGGAGGAGAGTTCCTGCGCGTGGATGGTGCCGTCTGCGAAAGGGTTGGACGGCTGTCTCGCCTGCGCCAGCCGGGCGGCGACGCGGCGGCACGTGCGCCCTGGCGCATGGGGGCCGCCGCGCTTCACGCCATGGGGCGCGGCGATGAGATCGCCGAGCGCTTTGCCGCCTTCGATGGCGCGCCCATGGTGGCTGCGATGCTGACCCGCGCCATGAATGCGCCGGAGACGAGCTCCTGCGGCCGGTGGTTCGACGCCGCCTGCGGTCTCTTGCGGGTCAAATCGGTTTCGGATTTCGAGGGCGAAGCCCCCATGGCGCTGGAATCCCTTGTCACCCATACCGACGTCATGGCGGATGGCTGGCAGATCGACGCCGACGGCGCGGTGGACCTCACGCCCCTGCTTGCCGCGATGATGGATCTCGACCCGATCAGCGGCGCCAACCTGTTCCATGGCACGCTCGCGGCCGCCCTCGCCGAGGCGTGCCTTCGCCAGATCGAGGCGCTTGGCCTGCCGGCGCGGGTGCTTGCCGGCGGAGGCTGTTTCCAGAACCGCGTGTTGTCGGAGGCGCTTTCGGCCAATCTGGCGCGCTACGGCGTGGAACTGGTCCTGCCCCAGCGCGTGCCGGCCAATGATGGCGGACTGAGCCTTGGCCAGGCCTGGGTCGCCGCCCTGACAGATATTGAAACGGAGGATTGAGACCATGTGCCTCGCCTTGCCCGCCGAAATCCTCGCCATCGATGGGGACACTGCCACGGTGGATGTGGACGGCGTGACCACGCCGGTGTCGCTGGCCTTCCTCGAAGGCTGCACGCCCGGTGATTTCGTCGTCGTCCATGTCGGCTACGCGCTCACCCGGATCGAGCCGGAGGAAGCGCAGCGACAGCTCGCCATGATGCGCAAGGGGCTTGCTGAAGGAGTGGCGCCATGAAGTATGTCGACGAGTTCCGCGATCCCGAGACCGCCCATGCACTGGCCGACGCGATTGCCGCCGAGGTGGTGCCCGGACGCCCCTACAGCTTCATGGAGTTCTGCGGCGGTCACACCCATGCGCTGTGCCGGTTCGGACTGGAGGACCTCCTGCCCGAGGCGATCACCATGATCCACGGGCCGGGCTGTCCGGTCTGTGTGCTACCCGTGGGACGCCTCGACATGGCGATCGCGCTGGTGCTGGAGCACCCGGAGGTGATCCTGTGCACCTATGGCGACCTGATGCGCGTGCCCGGCACGGGCGGGGAGACCCTGCGCACGGCGAAGTCGAAGGGCGGCGATGTGCGCATGGTGTACTCGCCGGTCCAGGCCGTGGAGCTGGCCGAGAAGCACCCCGAACGCGAAGTGGTGATGTTTGCCATCGGCTTCGAGACAACGACGCCGCCGACGGCGGCGGCGGTCAAGGCGGCCGAGGCAAAGGGGCTCACCAACTTTTCGGTCTTCTGCAATCACGTCCTGACGCCGGCTGCCATCGACGCCATCATGACCACTGGCTCAGGCGAGACCGGCGCGCGGCTCGATGGCTTTGTCGGGCCCGGCAATGTCTCGACCATTATCGGCGCGGAAGCCTACGAGGACGCGTCGGAAAAATGGCAGAAGCCCATCGTGATCTCGGGCTTTGAGCCGAACGACCTCCTGCAGTCGATCCTGATGCTGGTGCGCCAGGTCAATGCCGGCGAGGCGAAGGTGGAGAACGCCTTTGCCCGCGCGGTGCGCCCGGGCGGCAATCCGGCGGCCCAGGCCCTCTGCGCGGAGGCCTTCACCCTGCGCAACAGTTTCGAGTGGCGCGGGCTCGGCACGATCCCCGGCAGTGCCCTGCGCCTGGCGCCGGACCATGCCCGCTTCGATGCCGAGCAGCGCTTTGCCATGGATTATGTGTCCCGGCCCGACCACAAGGCCTGCGCCTGCGCCGAGATCCTGCGCGGCGAAAAGGCCCCTCGCGACTGCAAGGTGTTCGGCACGGCCTGCACGCCCGAAAGCCCGCTTGGCTCCTGCATGGTCTCGCCGGAGGGGGCCTGTTCGGCCTATTATCTCTACGGTCGACACCGTGACGGCGCGGCCCGGAAGGTCGCCGCCGAGTGAGTTCGGATCGCTTGTTCACGCGCAAGCTCGACCTGCGAAAGGGCGAGGTGGAGCTTGTCCACGGCGCCGGTGGCAAGGCATCCGCGCAGCTCTTCGAGGAGCTGTTCCGGCCCGCCTTTGCCAACACCGTCCTCGATGCCGGTGATGATGCTGCCCAGCTCACCGGAAGCCGGCAGCTGGTCGTGGCCACCGATGGCCATGTGGTCAGCCCGCTCTTCTTTCCCGGCGGTGACATTGGCTGCCTGGCGGTGCACGGCACGGTGAACGATGTGGCCATGGGTGGCGGCGTGCCGAAACACCTCACGGTGGGTTTCATCCTGGAGGAGGGTTTCCCCCTCGCCGATCTCAAGCGCATCACCGAGAGCATGGCCGCGGCGGCGCGTGAGGCGGGCGTAACCATCGTGGCCGGTGACACCAAGGTGGTGGAGCGTGGCAAGGGCGACGGCGTCTTCATCACGACGACGGGGATCGGACACCTCAATCCCTCGCTGGCTGCGGCGCCGGCGGCCAGCCGGGCACGTCCCGGCGACAGGATCCTCGTCTCTGGACCGCTCGGTGAGCATGGCGTGACGATCCTGGCCGCGCGCGAGGAACTGCCGCTGACGGCGCCGATCAGGAGCGACACCGCCGCGCTCCATGACCTTGTCGCGACACTGGTCGATGCCGTTCCCGGTCTCCATGCGTTGCGCGATCCTACGCGTGGCGGCCTGGCCACGGCGATCAACGAGATCTGCCGCTCCAGCGGCACCGGTGCGCTGCTCAGGGAAGCAGCGATACCGGTCCGGCGGCCCGTGGAGGCGGCGTGCGAGATCCTCGGCGTCGACCCGCTCTACCTCGCCAATGAGGGCAAGCTGGTGGCCATCGTGGCCGAAGACGATACCGCGGTGGCCCTCAATGCGCTGAGGGGCCATCCGCTTGGCAGCGACGCCGCCATCATTGGCGAGATTGTCGCGGATTCGGACGGCTTCGTGCAGATGGAAACGCCCATGGGCGGACGGCGCATGGTGGACTGGCTCGTGGGTGATCCGCTGCCGCGTATCTGCTGAACGGGCGATCCGTCGGGCCCCGCAGCACCCGGGCCCGTGCTCAGTGCTGGCTTTCCGGCGTCTCCACCGTGATGCCCTCCAGCTCCTCGCGCACCTGTATCTGGCAGGACAGGCGGGAGGTCTCGCGCACGCCCTCGGCGAAATCGAGCATGGACTGTTCCATCTCCTCCGGCTGGCCGACCTTGTCCATGAAGGCCGGGTCGACATAGACATGGCACGTGGCGCAGGCGCATGCCCCGCCGCAATCTGCATCGATGCCGGGCACGGAATTCTTCACCGCCACTTCCATGATGGTCTCGCCAGGCTTCGCCTCGACCGCGCGCTCGGTGCCTTCATGGTCCTTGTAAATGATCTTCACCATGGCGGAATCCTCTTGCCCTGTCCGTTCGCCCTGTCGCGCCGCATGTCAGCGAAGCGACGCGGCCGCCTGTTTCGCTTCCATTTATCCGTGTGTCGCCATTATGCAAGTGCTCTGCGCCCGCGACGCTTCTGGCAAAACTGACGCCGGCGTCATGATTTGACAAGTGGCGTCGCGTTCGAAACGTGTTCCATTCTGCTATCAGGCGAACCGAAGGACCGGTCCCATGTCGCTCAAACTGGACTATCTCGAATTTCCCTCCGCTGATCTTGCGGCGTCAAAGCGCTTCTTCGAGACCGTTTTCGGCTGGGACTTCACCGATTATGGCACCGATTACAGCGCCTTCCGCCGAGAATCGGCCGGGCTTGACGGTGGCATTTACAGCGGCGAACCCGACCCCGGCGGCACCCTCGCCGTGCTCTACACCGCCGATATTGACGAGGCGCTGGACAGCGTGAAGGCCGCCGGCGGCGAGATCACCAGGGCGATTTTCGGATTTCCGGGCGGCAAGCGATTCGAATTCGACGCGCCGGGCGGCATTCGACTGGCGGTCTGGACCCATGAGGCCGACCCGAAGGATGCCTGAGCGAAGCCTGCCCGATGCCGGCGCGACCGAAGCCCTCGGCGCCGCCCTTGCGCGGCTCCTGCGGTCCGGCGATGTCGTCGCGCTGGAAGGCGGTCTCGGCGCCGGCAAGACGACGCTGGCGCGCGGGCTCATCGGCGCGCTTTGCGGCGCGGCGCAGGAGGTCCAGAGCCCGACCTACACGCTGGTGCACCCCTATGAAACGCCGGCCGGCACGCTCTACCACCTCGATCTTTATCGCCTGGATGCGCCGGAGGAGGTTTTTGAGCTCGGCTGGGAGGAAATGGCCGATGGCATCATGCTGATCGAGTGGCCGGACCGCGCCGGGCGCCATTTGCCCGCCAGCCGCCTGACGGTGCGCCTCGAGGCGTCCGGGACACCGCGCCGCGCCGTGCTTTGCGCGGCTGGCGAAGCATGGCAGGACAGGCAGCAGGAATTGGAGCGACTGGCATGAGTCTCGATACCGCCCGCGACACCGAGATCCGCGCTTTCCTCGCCCGCCATGGCTGGGGCGACGCGGTGCGCATACCGCTCGCCGAAGACGCGTCGACCCGGCGCTATGAGCGCCTGAGGCTCGGACACCAGACCGCCATGCTGATGGATGCCCCCGGGCGCGGCGAGGACCCGCCCTGTCCGCCGGGAGCCGATGCCGAGACCCGTCGAAAACTCGGCTGGAACGCCACTTCGCGGCTCGCCGCCAGCCGTGTCGACGCCTTCGTGGCCCTGGCCAGGCACCTCACGGGCCTCGGCCTCTCGGCGCCCGCCATCATCGCCGCGGAACCGGGCATTGGGCTCGCCATCGTCGAGGATCTGGGCCAGGAACTCGTGGCCGACATACTGGCGACCCATGAAGCTCTCGAGCCTGAACTCTACGGCCTGAGCGGGGAACTCATCGCCCATGTGCAGGGCCATCCCGTGCCCGACGCCCTGCCGGTCAGCGAGACGGGCGGGCACTGGCCGCTCCTCCAGTTCGATGAATTGGCGCTTGGGGCCAATATCGACTTGTTCGCCGACTGGTTGCCGGTGTTTGCCGGTCGCGACGCCATGGGCGTGGCGGAACGCGGCGAATGGAATGACCGCCGCGACGAGCTGGTCGCCATGATCGCGGAACAGCCGCATGGGCTGACCTTGCGGGACGTGCATGCCGAGAACCTGATCTGGCGACCCGAGCGCCGGGGTCTGGCGCGCATCGGCCTGCTCGATTTCCAGGACGCCGTGCTCGGACCGCGGGCTTGGGACATGTCCATGCTGCTGCATGATGCGCGCCGCGATGTCTCGGGCATCGCCCATGAGGCCGCCATTCGGGCCTATCTCGATGCATCGGGCACCTCCGACGCCGCCTTCCGGCGCGATCTTGCCCTTGCGGGACTTGCCAACACGCTCCGGATCATCGGCATATTCGGACGGCTGGTTTCCCGTGATGGCAAGGACAGGTACCGGGCCTTCATGCCGCGCGAATGGGGACACCTGGCGCGCATTCTCGAAACGCCGGGGCTTGCGCCTTTTGCGCCCATGGTGGAGATCGGCGCGCCGGGCTGGCGGAGACACGCGGCATGAGCGGCGTGGCCATGCCCGAGACGGCCATGCTCCTCGCCGCCGGTCTCGGCACCCGCATGCGACCGCTGACCCATGACCGGCCCAAGCCGATGATCGAGGTTGCCGGGCGCACGCTGATCGACCGTCTGCTCGACATGCTCGTCGCGGCCGGCGTGCAACATGCGGTGGTCAATGTCCACTGGAAGGCTGACATGCTGAGGCGGCACCTCTCGGGCCGCAGCGACATCGAGATTGTCATTTCCGACGAGACCGACCGCCTGCTGGAGACCGGCGGCGGGCTGGCCAGGGCCCGGCCAATGCTTGGCGATGCGCCGATTTTTGTGCTCAACACCGACGCGATCTGGGAACCGGCGACGCCTGCCCCGCTCCAACGCCTCGCAAGCGCCTTCGATCCTGACCGGATGGATGAATGCCTGCTGCTGGCACGCACGGAGGCAAGCCTCGGCTATGACGGTCCGGGCGACTTCCTGATGGACGGTGTGCCCGGCGCGCTGGCCGGGCGACTGACCCGTCGCGGCGCAGCGCCGAGCGCCCCCTGGGCCTTTGCCGGGGTGCGGATCATGCAACCCTCGCTCTATGATGACGAGCCGGCCGAGCCCTTCTCCGCCAACCGGGTGTGGGACCGGGTCCTGGCGGCCGGCCGCCTGTTCGGCCTGCCCCTCGATGCCTCCTGGCTCCACGTCGGTGATCCCGGCGCCCTGGCGGCGGCCGAAGCGCGACTGGCCGAGGGGACGACGCCGCGTTGAGCGCAGCCGCCAGCCCCCTCGATCCGGGTGCCCCGCGGCTCTGGTCGGTGCCCTCCGGCCCCGGTTTCGTCGATGCGGTGGCCAGCGTGCTCGCTGAGACCACGGGCCTGCGCGACGACCCCGAAGCCCTGGCCAGCGCCCAGATTTTCGTGCCCAACCAGCGATCGGCGCGCGCCTTTGCCCGGGCGCTGTTACAAGCCTCGGATCGTGACGGCTTCCTGAGCCCCGCCATCCGTCCGCTCGGCGACATTGCCGGCGAACCGCCGTCCACGCTCCTGACCGGCCTCGGCGTCGATGCGCCACCGGCCATGGATGAGGACCGGCGGCTGGGGCTGCTGATGCGGCTCGTGCGCCATTGGGGCGAGCGGAATGGCCGGCCCTTCGCGCCGGCTTCGGCGCTTGCGGCGGCGCGGGAGCTTGGCGAATTGCTGGACCAGGCCGCCGCCGCCGGGCGCGAGGACTGGAGCGACCTGCCGGGCCTCGTCACCGATGCGAGCCTTGCCACGCACTGGGAAGAGTCACTGAAATTCCTGGAGATCATTTCCGACAACTGGCCGGGCGTCCTGTCGGAACATGGTGCCAGCGAGCCCCATGCGCTGAGGCGGCTGGCCGCGATTGAGCTGACGCGGCAATGGCATGCCAGCCCGCCTGACGGGCCCGTGATCATTGCCGGGTCCACGGGGGCCACGCCGATGTCGCGCGCGCTGATGGCCGCCGCGCTTGGCCTGGAAAAGGGGCTCGTCATCCTGCCGGGTGTGGAGCACGACATGGCCGGCGAGACCGCCGCCGCCATCGCCGAGGAGCCAAGCCACCCACAGCATGTTCTGGTGCGCACGTTGCAGCACCTCCGCCATGCCCCGTCCGAGGTGGCGACATGGCCGGTCGCATCCGGCGATGCATTGGGGGCACGCCGCCGCCTGATCTCTGCCGCCCTTGCCCCGACCCGTGTCACCGCCGACTGGATGGAACGCATCGCGCGCCTTTCGGCCGGCGGCGACACCGGTGCCTTCATGCGCAATGCGCTTGCGGGCCTGACCCGTGTGGAGGCCGAGACCGAGGCCGAGGAGGCGCGCCTGGCCGCGCTGCTCCTGCGTGAAACGCTCGAAACGCCGGACCGGACCGCGGCGCTGGTCACGCCGGACGCCACGATTTCCCGGCGGGTGGCCGCGGAACTGGCACGCTGGGACATCCATGTGGAGCCGAGCGCCGGCACACCGCTCCTGCGCACGCCGCGGGGTGCGCTGGCGGGCCGCCTGCTCGGCTGGCTGGCCGATCCCGGCGATCCCGTGGCGATCCTGTCGGTGCTGAAACATGAACGGGTGTCTGCCGATCCGGACGCCGTGGAACGGCTCGAGGCGCGTTTCCTGCGCGGCCCGCGCAACTGGGAGGGGCTCGACGGCCTGGCGCGACGGGTGGCGGAGGCGCCCGACCTGGCCGAAATGATCCAGGGCCTGTCCGACCTCGCAGGCCTCTGGCCGGCGCCTGGCGCACACGGCTCGCTTGAAACGGGCGCAAGGTGCCTTGCGCAGATTCTGGAGACGCTGTGCGGCGAGGGCGAGGATGCCTCGCCCTGGTCGGGACGTGACGGCGAGGCGCTCGCCAGATGGCTGCGGCGCGTGGCCGAGATGGGCGACGCTGTCGGGTCGATGCCCGTCGCCGATATGCCGGCGCTGATGCTCTCGGTCGCTGAAGCCGAGACCGTGATCCATCCCGGGCGCCGTCACCCGCGATTGCAGATCCTCGGCCCCCTGGAGGCGCGTCTGATTTCCCTTGACCGGGTCGTGCTGGCGGGCCTGAATGAGGGCATCTGGCCGGCATCGGCGGGCGCTGAAGCCTTCCTGCCGCGCCGGTTCCGGACCGAGCTTGGCCTGCCGGACCCGGAGGAGCGTGTGGGACTGGCCGCCCATGACTTTGCAAGCCTGGCGGCGGCGGAAGAGGTCTTTCTCCTGCGGGCAAAGCGCGTCGACAGCCAGCCGGCGGTGCCGTCGCGCTGGTGGTGGCGGTTGTCGGCCATCGCCGAAGGTGCGCTGGAGGGCGACGCCGCCGACGTGCTCGGCGCCGAACGTGCTGCGCGCCTGCTCGGCTGGGCACGCGGGCTCGACCGGACTGTCCCTGACCTGCCGCGGGGCGCAGATCTCCGGCCCGAGCCGCGCCCGCCCGTGACCCTGCGCCCGACGGTCCTGTCGGTGACGCAGGTCGAGACCCTGATCCGCGATCCTTACGCGATCTATGCGCGCAAGGTGCTGGGGCTTGAGGCCCTCGGCGATGTCGGCGCCGAGATCGATGCGGCGGGCCGTGGGACCGCCGTGCACAGGGCCATCGAAGTCTTCGAGACGCTCGCCGCGGACGAACAGACCGCCGACACGCTGTTTGAACGCCTGAACACCGAGCTGCGCGAACATGGCCAGTCGGCGGCACAATTGCGCGCCGAGGCCGTGCCGCTCCGGCGCTCGGCGGAAGAGTTCCTGGCCTGGCGGGAGGCGCGCCTGCCACAGATTGTCGAGACCCTGAACGAGGTGGGTCTGAAGCATGAGCTCGAAATCGGCGGGACGCGGTTCATGCTGAAGGGCCGCGCCGACCGCGTGGAAATTCATCCCGGCGGCGCAGTCTCCATCATGGATTTCAAGACCGGTGCGCCGCCCTCGATGAAGCAGGTCGAGGCCGGCCTTGCCCCACAGCTGCCGCTCCTGGCGGCGCTCGCCCTGCAGGGCGGCCTGGAGGGGCGCAGCGCCAGCGGTGTTGACGCGCTGCTCTATCTGCGCGTCGGCGCCGGGCTTGAGGAGAAGTCCGCAGGTGACAAGGCATCCACGCCTGACGAGAAAGCGCAAAAGGCCTGGGACGGGCTCCTGCGCCTGCTGGGAATCTATGTCCACGGCGAGAAGGGTTACCCGTCAAAACCCGTGGCGCAGTTCATCCGGCCCTGGGGCGATTATGACCGGCTGGCCCGGCGCGCGGAATGGGCCGACCTCGGCGCTGGCGAGGGTGGCGAGACATGAGCGCGGTCATCACCCTGCCGCCGAGCCAGGCCCTTGAAGAGGCAAGCCACGCCCAGCGCCAAGCCGCCGATCCCCATGCCTCGGCCTGGGTGGCCGCCAATGCGGGATCGGGCAAGACCAAGGTCCTCATCGACCGGGTGGCGCGCCTGCTCCTGCGCGGCGATGTGGCGCCGGACCAGATCCTGTGTGTGACCTACACCAAGGCGGCGGCCAATGAGATGCTCTCGCGTCTCTTCAAGCGGCTCGGCGACTGGTCGACCATGTCGGCGGAAGACCTGCAGACCGAACTCGCAAAGCTCGAGGGCGCGCCGGGAAAGGCCTATGGGGACGATGAGCTGCGCACAGCCCGGACCCTGTTTGCCCGCGCGCTGGAAACCCCCGGCGGGCTGCGCATCGAGACGATCCACGCCTTCTGTGCCCGCCTGCTGCGGCGCTTCCCGCTCGAGGCCGGCGTTGCACCGGGGTTCTCAGAGATCGAAGAGGCCGAGGCCGACGCGCTCTGGAGCGAGGCGGTGGCCGAGACGCTTGCAGACATCGACGCCGATGCCGACCTCGCCGCGGCGCTGGACACGCTGGCGGCG
>CAZXWB010000035.1:0-15502 GCA_964644395.1 uncultured Hyphomonadaceae bacterium
CTCGCGCGCCACTGCCTGCGGTTTCCGACATGTCGCGTCCACCCTTGAAGCCGCTCTGGTACCAAGGGGGCCGTTTATGGCCACCGCCCGGGCCGGGTGCAAGCGTGGTGCGCGTCGCTTATCCGGTGGCCGTCCATGGGATTGTTGAGACACCGGCATGGGATGGCATGGGGCACGCCTTTCAGCGCTGTAAATCCCCCACGGCGTCCGCGCCGGGAGTGTGACGAAAATGCCGCAATCGGCCGCGCGCCTGCAGTTTCTGCGCCATAGCTCTGGACCAGCAGAAAAGCGCATCACCAAGTATTCGCTTTGTGTTCTTTTAATGTTTCATTTACCCGAAAATGTGGATAATGAAGAACTTGGTAACTTCCCATTGGCTCCCATGGGTTCCCATGCTATCCCAAAAACTGAGATGATCGTCCCACATTCAGGACGATTGGGGTTCAGATTGGGGCAAGCATGTTCCTTGGCTCTTATGAGGGCGGAATCGACGCGAAAGGGCGGGTGTCGATCCCCGCAGGCTTTCGCGCAGCCCTTGGCGGGGCTGAAAGCATGGTGCTGTTTCCGGCCATGGATGATCGCGGCTGTCTGGAAGCGGGAGGTCAGGCCTTGATCGACTATTACACCGACATCATCGAGGAGATGGATGAGGGCGACCCGAACCGCGACGCCTTCGAGCACACAATCTACACAAAGATGACCCCCGTCGGTTTCGACGCCAATGGCCGCATCGGCCTGCCACGGGCCCTGCGCGAGCTTGCTGGTCTCGAGGACCGCGTCGTGTTTGCGGGCGCAAACCGGCGCTTCTATATCTGGAATCCTGAGCGTTTCGCAGAATTCGATGCGGAAATGTCGCGCCGCGCGGCGGAGAACAAGGCCAAGCTCGCCGTTCCCTCGCGCGAGGCCAAGGCCGCGCGGCGAAGCAAACTCGCAGGAGGCGAGCCATGAGCGGACACGTCCCGGTGCTCCTCAGTGAGGTCGTGAAGGCGCTGGCGCCGCGGGCCGGCGAGGTCCACCTCGACGGCACCTTTGGCGGCGGTGGCTATGCCCGGGCCATCTTGTCGCGCAGCGATGTCGCCCTGCTCGCCATCGACCGCGACCCGACGGCGATTGCCCGCGCCGAGGAGCTTGCCCAGTCGGGTCTCAACATCGTGCCGCTGCCGGGTTGTTTCGGCGACATGGAAGCGCTTGTCCGGGCCGCCGGTTTCGAGGGCCTGGACGGCATCACGCTCGACCTCGGCGTGTCATCCTTCCAGATCGACGAGGCGGGCCGCGGCTTCTCCTTCCAGTCCGACGGGCCGCTGGACATGCGCATGGGTGGCTATGGGCCTTCGGCCGCCGATGCCGTCGCGCAGCTTTCGGAGAATGAACTGGCCGACGTGATCCACTTCCTGGGTGAGGAGCGCGAAGCCCGCCGCATTGCGCGGTTCATCGTGCTGCGCCGCCGGGAGGTGATGTTCAAGCGTACCCTCGACCTGGCCGAGACCGTGGAGCGGGCCCTGGGCGGTCGTCGCGGCGCGCGGGTCCATCCGGCGACGAAGACCTTCCAGGCGCTGCGCATCTTCGTGAATGACGAGCTGGGCGAACTGGCCCGGGCGCTGTCGGCCTGCGAAAGCCTGCTGAGGCCCGGCGGCCGGCTCGCCGTCGTGACCTTCCATTCCCTCGAGGACCGCATGGTCAAGGCCTTTCTGCGCGCGCGGGCGGGGTTGGAGGGTGGCGGTTCGCGCCACATGCCGGAAGTGGCGGAAGGGCCGCGGCCGAGTTTTGATCTGTCGCCGAAGAAGGCCATCGAGCCGTCCAGCACCGAGGTCGCCGACAATCCCCGGGCGCGCTCGGCGCGCCTGCGCGTGGCGATCCGCACCGACGCCCCGGCCTGGGACGCGTCGGTGGATACGGGCCTGTCCCTGCCGCCGCTCGACAGCCTGGAGGCCGCCGCATGACACGACGCGCCTGGGCGATCGGATTGCTGGTCGCCATTGCCCTCATCGTGGCGCTTTACCGCGCAAAGTACGGCGCGCGGGAAAGCATGGCCGAAAAGGCGGCGTTGGAGGCCGAGATCACGCTGCTGGAGGCGGAAATCCGCACCCTGCGCAACGAGTTTGCCCATCTGTCCCGTCCGGAATGGATCGCCGAGTACGCCCGCGAAGAACTCGGCATGGGCCCGCCGCGGCCCGACCAGGTCCTGACGGTGGATGAGCTGGCGGCGAAGTCTGGCGAGGTGTCTGGTGAGTGATTTCGATCAAGCGCGCGAAGGCCCTGTCAGGATCATCCTCGTCGGAGCGGCGATCGCGCTCCTGTTCGCCGCGATTGCCGTCAAGGCGACGCTGAACGCGCTGTCCGGCGAGCCGCGCCGGCCGGCGGTGGTGGCGGGCGAGGCCGCCCGGGTCGAGCGCGCCGATATCGTCGACCGCAATGGCGAGCTTCTGGCATCCTCCATTGCGGTTTACGCCGTCTATGCCGACCCCCGTGCGATCTGGGACGCCGATGAGGTGGCCCGCCGGCTCGGTTCGGTGTTTCCCGACCTCGACGTGGCCGCCACGGCGGAGCGGATCTCCGACACCTCCCGCCAGGTCGTCTACATCCGTCGCGGCCTTTCCCCGCGCGAGCGCCAGGCCATATTCTCCATGGGCCTGGAGGGCATCGGTTTCGAAGAGGAGCGTGCGCGCATCTATCCGCGCGGCACGCTGGCCGGCCATGTGCTCGGCTACGCCAATATTGACGGCCAGGGGCTCGCGGGCATCGAGTTTGCCCTCGATGCCCGCCTGTCGGAAGGCGGCGAGCCGGTGCGTCTGACGCTTGATTCGTCGGTCCAGTTTGCCGTGGAAACCGAACTTGCCGCCGCCGCGGAGGCCTATGACGTTGAAGGCGCCGCCGGGATCGTGGTGGATGCGGCGACCGGTGACGTCCTTGCGCTGGCGTCATGGCCTGCGATCGACCCGAACCGCGTGCCGGACACCCCCGCCAGCGATCCCGCGCGCCTGAATCGGGCCACGGGTGCAGTCTATGAACTCGGTTCGGTCTACAAGCCGCTCACCATCGCCGCCGGCATCGAGACCGGCGAGCTGACCGGGCGCGACCGTTTCGACCTGCAGGCCCCGCTGGAGGTCGCCGGCATCCCCGTGCGCGACACCCATGCCGGCCCGCGCGAGGCCTCGGCCACGGACATCATCGTGGAAAGCTCCAACAAGGGCACTGTCACCGTGGCGCTGGAGGTGGGCAGCCGGCGGCTGGAGGCCTTCTATCGCAAGGCCGGGCTGCTCGATCCGCCTGGGATTGCCTTGTCCGGCGTGCAGGCGCCCCTGCTGCCGGAACGCTGGGACGATCTCAGCCTGTCGCGCGTGAGCTATGGTCACGGACTTTCGGTCACGCCGCTGGCCTTTGCTGGGGCATTTGCCGCCTTCGCCGCGGGTGGCGAACGGGTTGGCCTGCGCCTGATTGATGATGGCCGTGAGGTGACGCGCGAAAGGGTCATGTCGGCGCCCACTGCCGCCATCGTTACGGCCATGATGCGCGCCAATGTGGTGCGTGGCACCGGCACACGGGCCGACGTGGCGGGCTACCGCGTGGCTGGCAAGACCGGCACGGCGGAGAAACCGGTGGCGGGCGGCTATGACAAGGACGCCAACATGGCGAGTTTCGCTGCGCTTTTTCCAGCCGATGACCCTCGTTTCGTCGTATTCGTGGTCCTCGATGACCCGAAGGCGGCTGACGGGCGCGGCCGGGCGGCGTCATGGAATGCCGCACCCACCGCGGGGCGGATCATTGAGCGCATCGCGCCCGGCCTCGGCGTGGCGCCGGTCTTCGACGTGCCGGACGCCGAACCGATCGCTTGGCGGGGTCCGCTTCCGGAACGGGAGAGTGCGCTGTGAAGCTGAAGGAGCTGTTCGACAATCTGCCCGAGGGTGCGGGCGACATCGAGGTCAGCGGGCTGACCGCGGACTCCCGCAAAGTGCAGCCGGGCCATGTATTTGCCGCGCTGGAAGGGTTCGTGGCCGACGGGCGGACCTATATCCCCCAGGCCGTGGAGAACGGGGCGGTGGCGGTGCTCACGAGAAGCTATGATTGTGAGCCCGGCGTGCCGCTGATCCTTGAGGTCGAGCCGCGCCTGGCGCTTGCCCGCGCGGCCGCGCGCCTTGCCGGCGCGCAGCCCGAGAGCGTGGTCGGTGTGACCGGCACGAATGGCAAGAGTTCCACGGTGGATTTCCTGCGCCAGATCTGGGCCGCCATGGGCCGCAGGGCTGCGTCGCTCGGCACGCTGGGTGCGGTCGGCCCGGACGGCGTGATCGATCTCGGCCACACGACGCCGGACCCCGTCGCCATCCATGAGACGCTGGCGGCGCTGGCGCACAAGGGCGTGACCCATGCCGCCATGGAGGCCTCTTCCCACGGCCTGGTGCAGTACCGCCTTGATGCGGTGCGACTGAAGGCGGCCGCCTTCACCAACCTCACCCAGGACCATCTCGACTACCACCCGGACATGGATGCCTACCGTGCCGCGAAGATGCGGCTGTTCAGCGAACTCCTGCCCGCCGGTGCGCCGGCCATCATCAATGCCGACAGCCTGGAAGCCGTGAATTTCGAAGCCGGCGCCCGGCAGGCCGGGGCGAGTATTGTGTCCATTGGCTGGCGCGGCGCGGACCTGAAAGTCCGCGAACTCATGCCGCGTGCCACGGGTCAGCGCATGTTCCTGACCTGGCGCGGAGAGGAGTTCGAGGTCGACCTGCCGCTGATCGGCGAGTTCCAGGCGCTGAATGCGCTTTGCGCGGCTGCGCTGGCGCTCGCACTCGGCGACGATCTCCCGGGCGTGGCCGGTGCGCTGGAGTCATTGCAGCCGGTGAAGGGGCGCCTGGAATTCGTCGGCCAGACTCGCGAGGGCGCCGGCGTCTTCGTCGATTATGCCCACACGCCCGACGGGCTCGACACGCTCCTGCGCGCCGCACGCCCCCACACCGCCGGTCGGCTCGTTGTGGTGTTCGGCTGCGGCGGCGACCGTGACCGGACCAAGCGACCTAGAATGGGTGAAGTGGCGGCGCGTCAGGCTGACCGGGTGATTGTCACCGACGACAATCCGCGCTCTGAAGTGCCGGCCGAGATCCGCGCCGAAGTGCTGGCCGGCTGTCCCAGTGCAGGCGAGATCGGCGACCGCGCCGAAGCGATCGCCATCGCCATCGGTGAACTGCGCAAGGGCGACACGCTGCTCATCGCCGGCAAGGGCCACGAGACCGGCCAGGTCATCGGCGACAGGGTGCTGCCCTTCTCCGACCAGGAGACCGCGTTGGCCCTGCTGAAGGAGGCCGCCCGTGTCTGAGGCGATCTGGACATCTGCGGAGATCGCTGGGGCGACCGGCGGGACGGCCACGGCGGCGTTTACCAGTGCGGGTCTGTCCATCGATACCCGCACGATCCGGCCGGGTGAGCTCTTCATCGCGCTCACCGATGCGCGCGACGGCCATGATTTCGTGCCGAATGCCTTCGAGAAGGGGGCCGCCGGCGCGCTGGTTTCCCGTCAGGTGGGCAATGGGCCCCAGGTCATCGTCGACGACGTGATGGTCGCGCTCGAACAGCTCGGCGTCGCGGCCCGCGAACGCGCGGGTGATGCCCATCGTGTGGCGATCACGGGCTCGGTCGGCAAGACCAGCGTGAAGGAGATGGTCGCGCGCATCTTCCGTGCGGCGGGGCCGGCGCACTGGTCGGTGAAGAGTTTCAACAATCACTGGGGTGTGCCGCTGACCCTCGCAGGCATGCCGGCGGAGACACGCAATGCGGTTTTCGAGATCGGCATGTCGACGCCGGGGGAGATCGCGCCGCGTTCCAACATGGTCCGCCCCCATGCCGGCCTGATCACCAAGATCGCCCCGGCGCACCTGGAAGGCGTCGGCTCCATCGAGGGTGTGGCCGACGAGAAATCCGACATCTTCGCCGGCCTGGAGGAGGGCGGGGCCATCCTCCTGCCCGCCAGGGACCGCTTCCTGCCGCGCCTGATCGAGAATGCCCGGCGGCATGCCCCAACCGGCGTTGTGCTGACCTTCGGCCATGACCGGGAGGCCTTTGCCCGCGTCGCCGAGCTCGAAAGCGATGGTCGCACAAGCGAGATCGGCGTCGCGCTGATGGGCGAGATGGTCTATGCGCGCATTGATGCAGTGGGCGAGCACTGGGCCGACAATGTCGCCGCAGCGTTGCTGCTGGCCTGTATCCAGTCCGGAATCGCCCCGCGCGACGCTGCCGAGGCCCTGAACGGCTACGCGCCGCCGCCGGGGCGCGGCACGGCGGAAACTCTGCCACTGCCGGATGGCGGGACGTTCACCCTGATCGACGACGCCTATAATGCCAATCCCGAGAGCGTGCGCGCGGCGTTGAAGGCGTTTTCCGATCGCCCCGCCGCCGGCAAGCGCATTGTTGCCCTCGGCGAGATGCGCGAGATCGGCGAAACCTCGGCTGCCGAGCATGCCGGACTCCTGCAGCCGGTGCTGGCCTCGGGCGCGGACATCCTCCTCACGGCGGGGGCGGAGATGGAGGTACTGCATTCATCCCTACCCGGAACGATTCAGGCACACCATTCGGTCAAGGCCGAGGGCCTTAACGAAATCCTAAAAAACCTCCTCGGAGACGGTGATCTGCTCTTGCTTAAAGGGTCGAATGCCTCCGGGGTGGGCACACTCGCTGAACACCTGCGTGAGTACAGTAAAGGTGAAGGCGAAGCGGTGATGGGCGCTGCCAGAAGGGTAGCGAAGGGTAGCGATGCTTTATGAGATCTTTTCCGACCTCGCCGGGGATGGCGGGTTCTTCAACCTCTTCACCTACACCACGTTCCGTGCCGGCGGGGCCGTGGTCACCGCCTTCCTGCTGGCGGTCATCATCGGCGCCCCGGTGATCAACCGGCTGCGCCTGGCCCAGGGCAAGGGCCAGCCGATCCGCGACCTGTCCCTCGAAGCCCAGCTTTCCAAGCAGGGCACGCCGACCATGGGCGGCTTCCTGATCTGGGCGGGCCTGTTTGTCTCGACCTTTCTCTGGGCGCGGCTCGACAATCCCTATATCTGGGTTGTCCTGTTCCTGACGGCCTGTTTCGCCCTTGTCGGTTACCTTGATGACCGCGCCAAGGTGAGGAAACAGACCGCCGACGGCGTGTCCGGCAGGGTCCGGCTGCTGATCGAGTTCATTGTCGCCGGGATCGCGGTGTCCTTCATCATGGGCATCCACGGCGCCCACACACCGCTTGGCCATGCCCAGTGGGGCCCGCTCAATCCGCTTGCCGAATGGATCGCCCAGTTCGCGCCCGTGACCAGCGTTGAGCCGAACGACCAGAACTTCGCCGGCGGCGTGGCGGTGCCCTTCGTGAACAATTTCTTCATCCCGCTGGGCGGGCTGTTCATCCTGTTCGGCATGGTGGTGATCGTCGGCTGGGCGAATGCGGTAAACTTCACCGATGGGCTCGATGGCCTGGCCATCGTTCCGACCATGTTCGCCGCCTCGGCCTATGCGCTCATCGCCTATCTCTGCGGCAATTTCATCTTTTCGGGTTATCTCGGCATTCCCTTCACGCCCGGCGCCGGGGAACTCGGCGTGCTGCTAGCCGCCCTGATCGGCGCCGGCATGGGCTTTCTATGGTACAACACCTATCCGGCCAAGGTCTTCATGGGCGACACCGGCTCGCTCGGCCTGGGCGGCCTGCTCGGTGTCGTTGCCGTGGCAATCAAGCATGAATTCGCCCTGGT
This sequence comes from uncultured Hyphomonadaceae bacterium, assembly GCA_964644395.1. GTDB lineage: Bacteria > Pseudomonadota > Alphaproteobacteria > Caulobacterales > Hyphomonadaceae > JBGSUF01. The sequence continues at coordinate 7,713 of CAZXWB010000035.1, forward strand.
GGTGATCGGCGGCGTCTTTGTCCTCGAGCTGCTTTCCGTGGTCACCCAGGTCGGCTGGTTCAAGCTGACCCGCAAGTTCACCGGGGAGGGCCGGCGCATCTTCCGCATGGCGCCGCTGCACCACCATTTCCAGAAGGGCGGCTGGCCGGAAACGCGCGTGGTCGTGCGGTTCTGGATCCTTTCGGTCCTGTTCGCCCTGGCGGGCCTGGCAACACTGAAGCTGAGATAGGGAGACAGGCACGCTCATGATCCCGATCCAGGAATATGCCGGGCGCGATGTCGCCGTCTTCGGGCTGGGGCGCACGGGCATCAGTGCCGCCCGGGCTCTGAAGGCCGGCGGCGCGCGCGTGCATGCCTGGGACGACAATCCCGACTCCCGCGCCCGCGCGGAGGCTGCGGGCCTGGTGCCGTCGGACATCAACAAGATGGACTGGCAACAATTCGCCGCGCTCGTACTCTCCCCGGGCGTGCCGCTGAAATATCCCCAGCCCCACCGCGTGGTGAAGATGGCGGAGATGACCGGCGTGCCCATTGTCGGCGACATGGAGCTGTTCGCCCGGGCGGTGCTGGCCCTGCCGGAGCGCGCGCGCCCGAAGATCATCGGCGTCACCGGGACCAATGGCAAGTCCACCACGACGGCGCTGATCGGCCATATCCTGAAACGTGCCGGCAAGGATGTCCGCGTGGGCGGTAATATCGGGACCGGCGTGCTCGACCTCGAGGCGCTTTCGGCCCTGTCGATCTATGTGCTGGAACTGTCCTCCTACCAGCTCGACCTGGTGAAGTCGCTGAAATGCAATGTCGCGGTCTTCCTGAACATCTCGCCGGACCATCTCGACCGCCACGGTTCGATGGAAAACTATATCGAGGCCAAGAAGCGCATCTTCCGCAACCAGGGCCCCGAGGACACCGCCGTGATCGGCGTGGACACGCTGCAGATGCAATCCGTCGCCCTGGGTCTCAACACGGCCGATGAGGGCCCGAAAGTGGCGCCGGTGTCGGCGGAGTTTGCCCTCGGGCGTGGTGTCAGCGCCGTGGACGGGCGGCTTTTTGACTCCCTCGATGGCCGCGCGATCCGCGCCGGCGACCTGCGTGAAAACCTGAGCCTGCGCGGTCGCCACAATCACCAGAACGCCGCGGCGGCCTATGCCGCCTGCCATGCCATGGGCCTGGAGCCCGTCCAGATCATGGACGGCATCGACAGCTTTCCGGGCCTCGCCCATCGCCTGGAGCATGTCGCCACGCTCGACGGCATCCATTTCATCAATGACAGCAAGGCGACCAATTCCGACAGCGCCGAACAGGCGCTGAAGGCCTTCCCGAAGGTGCGCTGGATCGTCGGCGGGCAGGCCAAGTCCGGCGGCATCGCCTCGCTCATCCCGCTGATGGACCGGGTCGCGAAGGCCTACCTTATCGGCGAGGCGGCGGCCGAATTCGAGACGGTGCTTCGAGGCCATGTCGACATCGCGCGCTCCGGCACGCTGCAGGATGCGGTGCAGGAGGCCTGGCTCGATGCCAGGCAGGCGGGCGGCAGCGAGGAGGAAGTGATCCTGCTCTCGCCGGCCTGTGCGAGCTTCGACCAGTTCAAGGATTTCGAGGCCCGCGGCGAGGCCTTCCGCGACATCGTCGGCGCGCTCGACGGCGCCCACGAACTCCAGCGCGCCTGAGGCCGGTCGCCATGGGTTTCCTCGCAGGCGGTCCGCGTTCAGGCCTCGGCCACTGGGCGCGCACGGTGGACCGCCCTCTGCTGATAAGCGTGCTCGGACTGATCAGTTTCGGCCTCCTGCTGTCGCTGGCGGCCGGACCGATCGCGGCCGACCGGCTCGATTATGACAACCGCCTGCATTTTGTCGTCCGCCATGCGGCCTTCGCTGCCCTGGCGGCCACGGCGCTCATCGGCCTGTCCATGCTCAGCCCGGCCTGGGCGCGGCGCCTGGCGGCCGTCACCTTCGCCGCGGCCTTTCTGCTCATGGCGCTGATCCTCGGTTTCGGCCACGAAGCGAAGGGCTCCCAGCGCTGGCTGCGCTTTGCCGGTTTCTCGCTGCAGCCATCGGAGTTCGTGAAGCCGGCGCTGATCGTGCTGACGGGCTGGTTGCTGGCCCAGCGCCAGCGCTTTCCGGGCGGCCCCTGGGCGCCCGTGGCGCTGAGCCTGTTTGTCTCCACCCTCGGCCTGCTTCTCCTGCAACCCGATGTCGGCCAGGCGGCCCTGCTCACCATGGCTTTTGTCGGCACCTTCATCGTTGCCGGACTGCCGCTCAGATGGGTGTTCGTCTTTGCCGGCGGTGGTGCGCTGATCGGTGGGCTTCTGTACCTCACCATGCCCCACGTCCAGACCCGGGTGAACACCTTCTTCTCCGACGGCTCCGAGGCCTTCCAGGTCGAACGCGCCCTGGCGGCCCAGGCGCGCGGTGGGGTGCTGGGTGCGGGGCCGGGGGAGGGCACCATCAAGCGCAGCATTCCTGATGGCCACAATGACTTCATCTATTCCATCATGGTGGAGGAGTACGGCCTGCTGATCGGCCTGGCGCTGATCGCTGTCTTTGTTTTCATCACCCTTCGCGGCCTGATGCTGGCAGCGCGGCTGGAAGACCCCTATGCCCGGGCGGCCGGAGCGGGCCTGTTTGCCCTTTTTGGCCTGCAGGCCGCGATGAACCTCATGGTGAATGTGAGCCTGATCCCGCCCAAGGGCATGACGTTGCCCTTCATCTCCCATGGTGGCTCGTCCATGCTGGGCTGTGCGCTGATGCTCGGCCTTGCCCTCGCCCTTGTCCGCCAGCTACCGCGGGGGCGAAGAGGATACGCCTATGTCTGAGGAAAAACTCGTCATCATCGGCGCCGGCGGGACCGGCGGGCACATGTTCCCAGCGGCAAGCTTTGCTCATGAGATGAAGGCGCGCGGCTGGCGCATCGGCCTGATCAGCGACGGGCGGGGGCTGCGCTATGCCGACCGGTTCCCGGCAGACTGGACGCTGGAGGTCCAGGCCGCCTCGCCGAACATGCGCAAACCCTGGACCCTTCCCGGCACCATGGCGAAGCTGCGAGCCGGTCGCGCCGAGGCGTTGAAGAAGATCGGTGCCGAAGGACCGGCGCTTGCGGCCGGCTTTGGCGGCTATCCGGCCTTTCCGCTGCTCTCGGCGGCGCGGGCGAAGGGCGTGCCAATCCTGATCCATGAACAGAACGCCGTGCTTGGTCGCGTGAACCGGCGCTTTGCGAAGGACGCCGCCGCGGTGGCCTGCGGCTTCGACATCCTTGAGCGCCTGCCCGAGGGCATTGAGAAGCATGTCACCGGCAATCCCGTGCGGCCCGCCATTCGCGGCGTGGTGGACCGGCCCCTGCCGCCGACCGGCGAGACGCTGAACCTTCTGATCACCGGCGGCAGCCAGGGCGCGCGCATCCTCGGCGAGGCGCTGCCGCTCGCCATTATCGACCTGCCGGAGGCGCTGAAGTCCCGGCTCCATGTGGTCCAGCAGGTGCGCGACGAGCAGGTGGCCGAAGTGGTGAAGCTCTACGCCAATGCGGGGGTCTCGGCCGAAATCCGGCCCTTCTTCGATGACATGGCCGAACGGCTCTCAAGCTGCCACATGTTCATCGGACGTGCGGGCGCCGGCACGGTGAGCGAGATCGCGGCCGTGGGCCGGCCCTCCATCCTCATTCCGCTGGCCATCGCCATGGACGATCACCAGACAGCCAACGCCTCCGCCCTTGTCGATGTCGGCGCGGCTGATCTGATTGTGGAGGACAATCTCTATCCGAAACTCATCTCGGAACTCCTCGCCGCGCGGCTGGGCGATGCCGACGACCTGAAGAAACGCGCCCTGCTGGCCAAGGCCGTCGGCCATATCGACGCCACGAAGGAACTGGCGGACCTGGCGGAGAAGGTGGGTTCGTAGAACGGTCCGCCGTCGGACCAGACGATGAGACTCAGATTGATTTGCCTCCAGAAATGACACGGACATACCAATGACCAACGCACGTCCTTCCCCCTTCGATCTCGGCCCCGTCCACCTCGTCGGGATCGGCGGGATCGGCATGTCCGGCATTGCCGAGGTAATGATGAACATGGGCTATTCGGTGCAGGGCTCCGACATCAAGGAAAGCGCCAATGTCGAGCGCCTGCGGGAGAAGGGCGCGGTCGTGCATATCGGGCACAGGCCGGAGAATGTGACCGGTGCCGGGGCGGTGGTCATCTCCTCGGCCATCAAGGGTGGGAACCCGGAAGTCGACGCGGCCCGCGCCCAGGGCATTCCCGTGGTGCGCCGGGCCGACATGCTGGCTGAACTCATCCGTCTGAAATGGACCGTGGCGGTGGCCGGCACCCATGGCAAGACGACCACGACCAGCATGGTGGCCGCGCTGCTCGACGGGGCTGGCGTCGATCCGACCGTTATCAATGGCGGTATTGTCAATGCCTACGGCTCCAACGCCAAGGCCGGCACGGGCGACTGGATCGTGGTGGAGGCCGACGAGAGCGACGGCACCTTCACGAAGCTGCGTCCCACCGTCGCTATCGTGACAAACATGGATCCCGAGCACATGGAGCATTACGGGAGCATGGAGGCGCTGCGGGCAGCGTTTGATACCTATGTCGGCAACCTGCCCTTCTACGGTTTCGCCGTGCTCTGCACCGACCATCCGGAAGTCCAGGCCATGGTGGCGCGGGTGTCGGACCGGCGGCTCATCACCTATGGTTTCAACCGCCAGGCCGATGTGCGCGCCATCAACCTCCAGCCCGATGCAACGGGTGTCTCCTTCGACGTCATGCTGCGCGGCAAGCTCGGCGCGGGCGACCGGGTGATCGAGGGCGTGCGCCTGCCCATGGCGGGGGAGCACAATGTGCTGAACGCGCTGGCGGCGATCACGGTGGCGACCGAGCTCGGCGCGACGAACGACCAGATCCGCGAGAGCCTGTCGGATTTCGAAGGCGTGAAGCGGCGTTTCACCCATGCCGGCGAATGGACCCCGGCCTCCGCCGGGGCAGGTGGCGAACCTGTGCGCATCATCGATGATTACGGCCACCATCCGGTGGAGATCGAGGCCGTGCTCAGGGCCGCCCGCGCCATGCAGGGCCAGAACCGCGTCATCGCCGTGGCCCAGCCGCACAGGTTCTCGCGCCTGCAGGACCTGTTCGAGGACTTCTCCACCTGCTTCAACCAGGCCGATATCGCCATCATCGCGCCGGTCTACGCCGCCGGTGAGGCACCAATTGAGGGCTTCGACCATGAGACGCTGGTCGCCAGCCTTAAGAGCTTTGGCCACAAGGGCGCCCGCACCATCGCCTCGCTCGATGATTTGCCGGACGTGATCCGCGAGATCGCCGCGCCCGGAGACATGGTGGTCTGCCTCGGCGCAGGCGACATCACCGCCCATGCGAATGCGCTGGCGGGGAAGTTGGGGGCGTAGCGTTCGCGCCGGGGCTGGGTTATCGTCTCGGGCATGGATATCCGCCCGCTGAATTATGACGTCCCGAAGGACACCAGCGTCGATGAAGACGGTCGCGTCCGGCTGACCAATGCTTTCATGGAGCGGCTTGCCCAGACCGACCTCCTGCCGCCAAGTGCGCGATGGGAGCTTTTGAGGGGGGAGATCTACGGTCTTCGCTATGAGCGCTATCCGGGCCATCCCGAGCTCAAGCTCGATATCCGCGAGGACGAGGATGGCCGCGTCCTCTTCACCAATCGCGCCATGGAACAGCTCGTCGAAGCCGGTCTCATCGACGAGGAGGAGCGGTGGGAGCTGTTGCGGGGGGAATGGTTCGACATGCCGAGCGAAGGTGCATTGCATTACCATTTGCGCGCCATGCTACTGCGCGTTTTCGTCCGGGAAGTTCCCGACGCGTGGGTCGTGACCACGGAAGGCAGTATCTTCCTGGATGACGATCTCGAAGTGAGACCAGACCTCGCCATCCATCCGCTATCGATTTCGCCCCGATCGCTAAAGGGGCGCGATATGGCCTTGGCGGTGGAGGTCATGGTCAGCTCACACCGTCGTGACCTGGACAGAAAGCTGCCGATCTATGCGGACACTGGAGTTCCTGAAGTCTGGATGATCGATGCCAAGGCCGATCTCGTCCACGTCTACACAAATCCTGACGGAAGCACTTTCCAGGATCACCGCCAGTTTGGCGCGGATGAGCCGGTCAGCCCGGCCAGTTTCCCGGAAATCAGCGTCCGACTGGCCGATCTGAAGCCCTGACACTTCCCTTCCGCGCGCGCTGCGCCTATTCCCAACCGTCATGACCGACTGGCGCGACACACTCCCGACACCCCGCGGCAAGCTCATGCGCGATGCGCCGCTCGCGCCCTACACATGGTTCCGTGTGGGTGGGCCTGCGGAGATACTCTTCCTTCCGGCCGATGATGATGACCTGGAGGACTTCCTGAAGGTGCTGCCGGCCCATGTGCCGGTCACGGTGCTCGGCGTTGGGTCGAACACGATTGTCCGCGACGGCGGCATTCCCGGCGTCGTGATCCGGCTGGCGGCGAAGTTCTTCAACAGCGTCTATCCGAGCGGGACACGCGTCATGGCCGGCGCCGCTGCGCTTGACGCCCATGTCGCGAAGACCGCGGCGAAGGCGGGCATTGCAGGGCTTGAATTTTTTGCCGGCGTGCCTGGCTCCATCGGCGGTGCCCTGCGCATGAATGCGGGCTGCTACGGCACCGAGACCCGCGATGTGGTGCGCGCCATCCATGGCGTGACGCGGGCGGGCGAGAAGGTCGTGCTGACACCGGCGCAGATGGGTTACGCCTATCGCCACTCCGAGGTGCCGCCGGACTTCATTTTCACACGCGCCGAATTCGAGGGCCGTCCCGGCGTGCCGGAAGAGATCCAGGCCGCCATCGCCGAGTTGCAGGAACGCCGCGCCGAGAGCCAGCCGATCCGGGAAAAGACCGGCGGCTCCACCTTCGCCAATCCCGATCCGCCCGGCACGCCGGATGCCCGCTCAAGTTGGAAGATGATCGATGCCGCCGGCTGCCGGGGCCTGCGCGTGGGCGGTGCGCAGGTGTCGGAGAAGCACTGCAATTTCCTGATCAACACCGGCAATGCGACGGCGGCCGACCTCGAAGCGTTGGGGGAACTGGTGCGCGCGCGGGTGAAGGAAACAAGCGGGGTGGAACTGCGCTGGGAAATCCGCCGGATCGGACGCATCCAGCCGGTCGCTTGAAATTTCGCCGCCCGTTTTCACCGGTTATCGACCGGTTGCAGGTAAGGCAGCGTTCATGTCGGAAACCCTGGTCGCCCTTAGCCTGCTCTTCTCCGGTCTTCTGGCCGGCGGACTGGTCACGGTCTGGCGGGGGTTCAACGCCTCGGTACCGCTTCTCCTCATCGAGCCTCTGGTCTGCGGCCTGTTTCTGCTTATTGGCTTCGAGGCGACGAGCTACCTGACCTGCTCGCCGAGCTTCCAGGCCTCGCAATGGCTGCTCTCCTCGCGGATGCAGGCGCTTGGCCTGCCCATTGAGGGCAATGTCGGCATGTTCACGCTCGGCATCCTGGCCGGCATCCTCCTCGCGGCGTGGCCGCGGCTGCGCATCAGGTATGACCGCGCCATGGGCGTGAAACGGCCCGCGCCGGCGAAGAAGGTGATGGCCGCACGCATGCGCAACGTCACCACGTCGCGCATCGAGCGCGGCGGCTGGCTGAAGGACTAGAGCCTCGAAGGGGCCGTGCCGAGCTGCCGAATGCTTCGAGGCTCGCTGCGCTCACACCGTGGGCCATGAGGGGGCCCGAAGCGGAGGTCGCAGCATGGCACCACCTCAGAACCGCCCTTCGAAACTGAAGGTGAGATAAGGCCC
>CAZXWB010000036.1:0-14987 GCA_964644395.1 uncultured Hyphomonadaceae bacterium
ATGCCGACCAGCTCTGGGAAACCACGCTCGACCCCAATGCGCGCACGCTTTTGAGGGTGGGTGTGGAACACGCCGACGAAGCGGGCGAAATGTTCACCAAGCTCATGGGCGACGTGGTGGAGCCGCGGCGGGAGTTCATCACGGAGAATGCGCTGGAAGCGGAGGTGGATGTTTAGGTGTTAGATAGCTTTCGTATTCCTTTTGGCCCTGTGCTGCGCGTTGTCGATGAACTGAAGAAGTCGCCTTGCAAAATCGACGTTATCGATAATGATCCTTGGGAGCGGCGGCCAAAGATCAGGGTCCGAAATGACAGCCGTCTTCAGAATTCGATCAAAAGAATTACATTTGAAGGCCGTCGTAAAGACAATGGAGAATGGGATACTTTAATCACTCCACTGGAAGTGCTTCTTGATGAACCGCGAGAGGACACTTTTGCATCTGGCGATTGGTTCGAGTTGCCATTTTTTTACAATTCGGAAGAGGCGTTGTACTCGAAATGTCGGGTCACCATTTGGCACATACGCCAAAAGAAACCCTCAAGAAAAACGTTCAATGTAAAGAGGTGAGCCTCTCAGCAAGCGTAGGGCGGGTTGAGCGCAGCGATACCCGCCGTCTGAGCGTGCCACACGCACCGTACTGGCGGGTTTCCCCCGGCTCGGGGCCGGGGTCAACGCCGCCCTACGGCACCGCGCGATGCACTGACATCTCACCCAAAACCCACCACCCTCGCCTCCCCGGACTTGGGTCCGGGGTCCAGCTCGGGTGCGTGCAGTTGGCGGGAAGGCCCTGTGACCCGCGCCAGGGCAGCGATGGACGGTTCGCACAACCCTGGATCACCCGCATGAAGCGGGTGATGACGCCCCCTGCCCTCGTACCCGCAGAGAGCCCCAGGCGGGTCCGCCTCCGGCCCCCGCCGTTCAATGTGGAGAGGGAGACACCTGCTTCCGCTTGGGCAGGCACCCGACCTCGTCCTGTCTCCCACCCGACAATGTTCTGATTGTGCTGGCCAGCAAATCACAAAGCCTACGCCATTTGACGTAAGCCTTCCATGCGACCTTTGATTAGAACAATTCCGGCGTGCGCTTAAGCATGCTGCTGGTTCAGGGAAGGCTGATATGATCAATCTGAAACGAGGACTGGGCGCACTGGCTGTGTGCACGGCCGTATTGGGGTCTGGCGCCGCAGCGGATGAAGTCATTCCGGTGCGGACCTTAAGCGACACGGAAAGCACAATCTTCTGCGTCGGGACAGAACGCAGCCCGTCACGATTCGGCGGATATGAGATCAAGGGAAATGAGGGTGCAGTCCTCATTCCGGCGCGCATATCAAAGGAAAGTGGTGCCCAGGAGTATACCATCACCGCAACAAGTGGCGATCGCAGTGGCACCATTCAGTATACGGGTGGCGACGAACCTCTCACCGTTCGTCTTGACGACGAGCGCTCGGCTGGATGCAATGCCGACTTGCTGATGCCCGTGAATGACTACCTCGACAGCTGGGCTGAGGCGGTCCGGGCTTCGGAAAACGAAGTCAGGCGCGCGACCGGAGACGATCTGATCACCGGCGAACTGCTCGAATCGATGATCGGTGAGAACCGGGAGATCATGGCCGAGACGTTTACCGCTGTGGGGATGACCGGAATTATCCCAGACGACAGATTCGCTGCTGTATCGGATGTGGCCGCGACCTTCATAGCAGAACAGGAGGCGCGCGAGCGCCGTGAAAAGGCTCGTCAGTTCATTGAAGATCTTGCCGCCGCTGCCGAAGAATATGCCCGCCAGCGCGATGAACGACGCGCCCGGCTGGCCGAGGAACGCCGCCGTGAGGAAGCCCGTCGCCAAGCTGAAGAAGTGAAGCGACAAGAGCGCGAACGCCGGGACGCCATAAGGCAGGCCGCACAATATTGTTTTGGCGCACTCGGCTCAGGTTGCGGACGGTTCGAGATCGGCCTGGAAGCGATGGATGTGCAATTGTCGACCTGTCATCCGAATCGGTACGACTCCAACCATACCTGCCTCGTCAATGCAGGCAGCTGGACCCACGATACTTGCTGCGCGAAAAACCCCGACGGTTTCGTCTGCGATGGCCCGGGCGGGAACTCGACCTGCGCGGCAGAATTCTGGCTCGGCGCCCGTCGCTTCATTTCGCCGTTCAACTGGTGGCGAACAGACGTTGACAGCCGCCGCGCCGATACGGATGGACAAGTCGACCACGACCTTTTCTGTGCGAAGAAGCATACAATCGTATACCGCGGCGATACGAATTACTGCTGTAAGAAAAAGGATGTCGGTCTGAACATCTGGGATGCCGCCACTTGGGCACTTGCTCACAAAGCCTGGGCGGTCACTCTGCCGGCGACCCGCAAATGTGATGCAAACTGATCCGCTTGGCCGGTGAAGGAAAGTCGGGAATTTGCACAAACGTCCCGCCTTTACAGGGCCTCATCCGTCTGTCTTGCTTCGGCGCGGGCGAGGCGAGGCGGTGGCTCCTGCTGTCGCGCCCACAGCATATGCAGAGCGGGTTGGGCGGAGCGATACCCGCCATCTATCCCTGCGGCATTCCCCGGATTGGCGGGTCCCCCCCGGCTCAAGGGCCGGGGTCAACTCGGCCCGACGGCATCGCGCAAATTCACCGACATCGTCCGGACCCCAACACCTTCGCCTCCCCCGCGCAGGCCGGGGTCCAGCTCCGGTGTCCTCCTGCCGTGCGGGAGGATAACTTTCGAGATGGGCCCTCTGACCGCTTCGCGGTCGAGGGTGACGCGGTGGAGAGTGCGATCTCGTTTCTCGTCACCCCCGATGGCCGTCAGGCCTTCTGGGGGCCCATCTCTAAGCCTCTCAGTTTAGGGCGTCGCGGAGAGACTAAGCGGCGGCGGTCGGGGTTACGTCCCCAACCTCAGCGCCTGCCGCATCAGGCCGTGCTCGTCCTCCTTCAGCGCGCCTTCCACGTCTTCATGGTTGAAATGCCCGCCGGCCTGTACCAGCAGGCGGGCGCAGGCGGGTTGTTCGCGCGTGCCGCCATTGGTGCCCGCGGTCCAGCCCTCAACCGCCCAACCCAAGGGCGTGGAATCATACTCCATGTCTTCCTGGTTGACCTCCGCCCCGGCCTCCAGCAGCGCCATCACCACCGTCGGAAAGCCGAGCATGGCGGCCCAGTGCAGGGCCGAGGCGCCGAATAGCCCCGTCGTGCGCACGTCCGCGCCGGCGGCCATGAGGTCAAGCGCAATCTCCGGGCAACACAGGCTGACGGCACTGATCAGGAGGCAGTCGCCATTCTGCAGGAGCGTGCCGTTCGGGTTCGCCCCGGCGGCCAGCAGCTGCCGGGCGAGGGCGCGGGCGGTCTCCCGGTCGAGCCGGCCCTCGAAGGCGAGGTTGCAGACATGGTGGATGGGCGGCCAGTCGCTGCCCTCCGGTCCCGCAGCGATGCCCGCATCGGCCAGCCTTGGGTCCGCCGCGAGCAGCTCGCGCAGCCCGTCCACATCGCCCGCATCCAGCACGTCACGCAACCTGTCGGTTCTCACCATCACTCCGCCCTGTCATTCCCGCCCCGTCCCCTTATATGCGCGCGGAACGGAGAGTGGAATGACGACAAAAGACAAAGATCAGATGGGCCGGGTCCTCGTGGTGGCCGGCTCCGACAGTGGCGGCGGCGCAGGGATACAGGCCGACATCAAGGCGATCATGGCCGGCCGCGCCCATGCCATGACGGCTGTGACGGCGATCACGGTGCAGGACACGACGGGCGTGCACGGCGTCTGGCCGGTCCCGGCGGAGGCGATACGCGGCCAGATGCAGGTCTGCCTCAATGATATTGGCGCCGATGCGATCAAGACCGGGATGCTCGCCAGCGCCGGTACGGTGGCGCTGGTGGCAGAAGTGCTCGATGCCCATGCCCAGGCGGTCGCGCGCGTCATCGACCCGGTGCTGGTGGCCAGTTCCGGCGACCGGCTGACCGATGACAAGGCCGTGCAGGCCTATCTGTCAGACCTCGTGCCCGGCGCGGCGGTGGTGACGCCGAATGCCTGGGAAGCCGAGGTGCTGACCGGCAAGGCGGTGGACAGCGTCAGCGGCCAGCGCTGTGCGGCGGAATGGTTGCTCGAACGCGGGGCCAGGGCTGCGCTCGTCAAGGGCGGGCATGTCTCGGGCGACATGATCACCGATGTCCTGCAGACGACACAGGGCGAATGGCTGTTTGAAAATCCGCGCATCGACGCGAAAACCACCCATGGTTCAGGCTGCACGCTCGCCTCGGCGACGGCGGCGGGGATCGCGAATGGCAAGCCGCTGGATCAGGCGGTGGAGGCCGCGATTGCCTATCTGCGCGGCGCGATCTCGCGCGCAACGGGCCTCGGAAAGGGGCAGGGGCCGATGGATCATGGCTGGGTGATGGGGGATATCGCGTGAGGTATATATCCCGTCACCCCCGACCACGCAGTGGTCAGAGGGCCCAGCTCTTGTGGTGGGATCATGGTCGATCTACCGGTTGGGAGATGGGCACTCAGACGGGCTGACGCCCGTCGAGTGTGACGATGCTTGGGGTTCTGGTTTTGATGACCTTCCCATGCTATCTCCCGCCCGATCATGAAAGTTGAACTTGACCTCACCCGCGCGCCGACGGCGACCGAAGCGCCCCTGCCCCTGCTCACCGGCATGGGGTTCGAGGCCCTGCGCGAGGAGCTCCTGCGCTTTGGCGTGGAGCCGAAGAAGGCGAAGATGCGCGCCGACCAGCTCTGGCGCTGGATGTACCATTACGGCATCACCGGCTTCGACCAGATGACCGATGTGGCGAAGGAGCTGCGCGCGGGGCTCTCGAGCGCCTACCGGCTCGACCGGCCCGACATTTCCGAACACAAGGTAAGCGTGGACGGCACACAGAAATGGCTGGTGCGTTTCGAGCCCGGCGTGGAGGGCGAGAGCGTCTTCATTCCGGGCGTCGGCAAGGCCGGCGCGCTCTGTGTCTCGTCCCAGGTCGGCTGCACGCTGAACTGCACCTTCTGCCACACCGGAACGCAGCGCCTGGTGCGCAACCTCACCGCCGCCGAGATCGTGTCCCAGGTCATGATCGCCCGCGACGCGCTCGGCGAATGGCCGACGTCCAACGAGGACCGCGCGCTCACCAATATCGTCTTCATGGGCATGGGCGAGCCGCTCTACAATCTCGACAATGTCGCCGAGGCCATCGACACGATCGCCGACGGGCACGGCATTTCCATCGGCCGGCGGCGGATCACGGTCTCCACCGCCGGTGTCGCGCCGAAGATCCCGGAACTGGGCGAGCGCACCGGCGCCATGCTCGCCATTTCGCTGCATGCGGTGCGCGATGATCTGCGCAATGAGATCGTGCCGCTGAACCGGAAGTACGACCTGCAGACCCTGTTTGACGCCATCCGCGCCTATCCCGATCTCGGCAATTCCAAGCGGGTGACGTTCGAATATGTCATGCTGAAGGGCGTGAATGACTCCCTCGCCGAGGCGAAGGATCTGGTGAAACTGCTCAAGGGCGTGCCGTCAAAGATCAATCTCATCCCCTTCAATCCCTGGCCGGACAGCCCCTATGAATGCTCCGACTGGGAAACGATCGAGGCCTTCGCCGAGGTGCTGAACCGGGCGGGCTATTCCTCCCCCATCCGCACCCCGCGCGGCCGCGACATCTTCGCCGCCTGCGGGCAACTGCGGAGTGACAGTGTGAAGAAAAGCGCGGCGGAAAAGCGGCGCGAGGCAACCTCGGGTTAGGGACACGCCGCGGCGCCCGGCCCCATCACGGCCTTATCACTTGCAAGCCCCGTCCATGGGCGCATTGTCCCGGGCAGGTCACAAGGAGGACTGCCCATGATCCTGCGCGTGCTGAAATGGCTGGGGCTTTCGGTCCTGGGGCTTCTCACCCTGCTGTTGCTCAGCAACTGCACCATGTTGGGGTTGAATTATGCAAGCCTCGAGACCGCCGACCGCCCCGCCGCACGCCCCCCCATCTCGGCAGAGACCCGCACGGACTGGGAGGCCGGGCGCGCGGCGCTGAAGCGCGCTTTCGAGACCCACGTCTATGGGCCCTGGCCGGAGGGCCTGGCCGTGAGCTTCGGCGAAACGCGCATGGCCGATGCCGACTATCTCGCCGGCAAGGCGACGCTGGAGCAGACCGAGATCACCCTCGGCACCGGCGCGGGCGCGCGGGAATTCCGATACACCATCGCCTGGCCGAAGAATGCGTCCGGCCCGGTCCCGGTCTTCATCGGGCAGACCTTTGGCTCCACATGTTATGTCTTCGGATCACTGACCATGGTGGATGCCGATGGCGAGCCCTGCGAAAGCACGGAATTCGGCGGCCTGGCAGGCACGCTGGTCGAGGGGGTTTTCGGCGAGTACATCATCCGGGCCCCGGTGGAGCGCTACATTGATGCCGGCTACGCCTATGCGAGCTTCCAGGCCTCCGACGTGATCAGGGACCGCAAGGATGAGGCGCTGGCACAGCTCGCCGCCCTGCGCGAGAGCGAGGGCATCGCGAGCACCGGCGCGATCATGCTCTGGTCCTACGGCTACAGCGCCATCATCGACCACCTGGAGACCGATCCGCGCGCCGACTTGGACCGCATCGCGGTCTGGGGCCATTCGCGCCACGGCAAGTCGGCCCTTGTCGCGGCGGCCTGGGACACGCGCATCGCCCTGACCCTGTCGCACCAGTCGGGCTTTGGCGGGGCCGCGCTCAGCCGCTCCACCGTGGGTGAAGGGCTGGCGGGCGTCACACAGGGCGCGCGCTTTGCGGTGTTCATGGGCATTCCGGGCTATCCCCACTGGTTTGCGCCGCGATATGCCGATTATGCCGACGATCTCGACGCGTTGCCCGTGGACCAGCACCAACTCATCGCCCTGATCGCGCCGCGTGCGGTCTGGCTCGGCAATGGCCGGCGCGATGTCTGGTCGGATCCGAACTCCACCTTCCGCGCGGCCGAAGGCGCGAGCCGGGTCTGGGCGCTCTATGGTGAGACAGGGCTCGGCGCCGAAGGCATGAAGGACCACCGGCACGCCGACAGCCTTGCCTATTTCCTGCGCCCCGGCGGGCACGGCGTCATCGCGGCAGACATTGACGCCTTCATCGCTTTCCTCGATGCCCATTTCAGGGATGGCCCGATGGGACCGGCAGACATGACCGCCCGGCCCTGAGAGAAGGTGGCCGAAGACAATACGCACGTTACCCGACAAGGCACCCGGGCTCTGCCCATACCGGCCAAGCGCGCCTGAGCGCTTTGCGCGCGCGGCAAAACGGATTATCTGGCATCCATGGTCAGCATTCCCCATTCGCGTCTGGAACAGGTCATCGACCGGTTCGACGAGGTCGAGGCCCGGATGGGCGCGGCCACCGATGCCAGCGAGATCGTCAGGCTCTCCAAGGAGCATGCGGAACTGAAACCCGTGGCCGAGAAGGCGCGCGAGCTCGCCACCATGCGCGACATGCTCGCCGAGGCCGAAAGCCTGATGAACAGCGAAGACCGGGAGATGGCCGAGCTCGCCGAGGCGGAATACCACGAGATCAGGAAGCTCCTGCCCGCGCGCGAGGAGGAGATGCAGCTCCTGCTGCTGCCCAGGGACATTGACGATAAGGCCTCCGCCGTTCTGGAGATCCGCGCCGGCACCGGCGGCGACGAAGCCGCGCTCTTCGCCGGCGACCTGTTCAAGATGTACACGCGCTATGCCCAGCTCCAGGGCTGGACTGTCGATATCGTCTCGGTCTCGGAGGGCGATGTCGGCGGCTACAAGGAAATCATCGCCAATGTGGACGGCGACGGCGTGTTCGGTCGCATGAAATTCGAAAGCGGCGTCCACCGTGTCCAACGCGTGCCGGAGACCGAGAGCGGCGGCCGCGTGCACACCTCCGCGGCGACGGTCGCAGTCCTGCCGGCGCCGGAAGACGTGGAGATCGAGATCCGCAACGAGGATCTGCGCATCGACACCTACCGTGCTTCCGGCGCGGGCGGCCAGCATGTCAACAAGACCGACTCTGCGGTGCGCGTTACCCACCTGCCCACGGGTATCGTGACGACCAGTTCGGAGAAGTCCCAGCATGTGAACCGCGAAAAGGCGATGAACATGCTGAAGATCCGGCTATACGAGCAGGAAAAGGAGGCCCGCGACACTGAACGCGCCGAGGCGCGGAAATTGCAGGTCGGCTCCGGCGACCGCTCCCAGAAGGTGCGGACCTACAATTATCCGGAGAACCGC
Organism: uncultured Hyphomonadaceae bacterium; assembly: GCA_964644395.1. Lineage (GTDB taxonomy): Bacteria > Pseudomonadota > Alphaproteobacteria > Caulobacterales > Hyphomonadaceae > JBGSUF01. The sequence goes on from CAZXWB010000036.1 coordinate 8,211, forward strand.
GTGACCGACCATCGCATCGGCCTGACCCTGCATTCGCTCGACAAGATCATTGCCGGCGACAAGCTCGAGGATGTCATCGACGCCCTGATCAGCGAGGACCAGGCAGCCAGGCTCGCGGAAATGCAGGAACAGGTCTCATGAGCGAGACCGCGCGGGTGAGCGATCTCGTGATCGAAGCCACGATTGCGCTCAGGGAGGCCGGCGTCGACCAGCCGCGCCGCGAAGCCAGGATCATGCTGCAGGAGCTGCTCGGCTGGACGGCGACACAATTCATCAGCGGCGAGGACAGCGAGATTTCGGCCGACCATGCCGCAAGCTTCCAGGGCATGGTGCGTATCCGTGCCCGGCGCACGCCGCTCGCCCATGTGACCGGGACGGTGCGCTTCTTCGGGCTCGACCTCCTGTCGGACCGGCGCGCCCTGGTGCCGCGCAGCGACAGCGAGGTGGTCGTGGAAACCGCGCTCGAGCGCCTGCCGCGCGGCCAGAGCGCGGAAATCGCAGATCTCGGCACGGGTTCGGGCTGCCTCCTCCTCGGCGTGCTATCGAAGGCGCCGCTCGCCCACGGGACCGGCGTGGACGTTTCGCCCGAGGCGCTGGCCCTGGCGATGGAGAATGCCGAACGCACCGGCCTCGCGGGCCGGGCAGACTTCCTGAAGGGGCATTGGGCGGGCGTCGACCTGTCGGATGTGGACCTGGTCATGTCCAACCCGCCCTATATCCGCACCGAGGAAATCGAGACACTGGCACCGGAAGTGCGTGACCACGACCCCAGAATCGCGCTTGATGGGGGTTTGGACGGGCTGGAAGCCTACCGCCAGATCGCGCCGCTTGCGCAACAGCAGGCCGCGCCCGGCACCTGGCTCGTTCTGGAAGTGGGCCACGACCAGGGCGAGGCGGTCAGCGACCTGCTCATCGGGCTCGGTTTTGCCCATGTGGAGACGGGTCGCGACTATGGCGGACGCACCCGGGTCGTGTCCGGTCAGGTGCCGGACTGAGGACAGGACAAAAAAACACTTGGTTTGCGAGGACAGTGGCTATATCTATAAATGGAAGGCGCAGCGTGGTGAGCCATCATCCCCGCCTCCAAGCAACCGCACGACAGGACTTTTGAACGGGAAGCGCGCCTCTCGTGCCTGAAAGACAGGATCAGCCTGTCCCTCATCCTGACGAAGGATAGATCATGAAACGCAATCGCGGGCGTAGCCGCCGCTCAGGCGGGCAGAACCCGAACAGACATTATGAGAGCACCGGGCCTGACGTGAAGATCCGCGGCTCGGCGCAGCAGATTTGCGACAAGTACCAGCAATATGCCCGGGACGCGCTGTCGGCCGGCGACCGGGTGGCGGCGGAGAACTATCTCCAGCACGCCGAACATTATTTCCGTATCGTTGCCGCCATGCAGCCCAAGGACAAGCCGCGCGAAGACAGTTCCGGCGATGATGACAGTGACGATAACGAGACCGAGAACGAAGCCGCCGAGGCCGACAAGGCCACAGTCAATGGCAAGGATCGCGAGGAGAAATCCTCCTCCCGGCGGTCCTCGTCGCGCCGCTCCCGCTCGAAGTCAGGCGATGATGACGCGTCGGAAAAGGCTGATAAGGGAGAGGACGCCGACGATCCGCTGAAGGTCGTCGCCGATGGCGAAGGTGCCGACAAGCCCCAGGAAATCGGCCAGTCCGAAGGCGGCGACGGCGGTGATGCGCCGAAGCCCAAACCGCGCCGGCGGAGCTACAAGAAGAAGGCCGAGACCGCAGCGGATTCCGATGACGCCTCCGGCGTGATGGCGATTGTCTCCCGCGGCGCTCCGAAGACGTCTGAAGAGACCGAAGAAACCGAGGACACGCCGGCGGAGTAGCGGTTCGGGCCAGCAGCGCCTGGGCCTCTGCATCGCACATGGCGGGCTGTGACGATGGCATCTGCATCCGCGAACCCGCTCAACCTCGCCCTCTTGCAGATGCGCTCCACGACCGAGGTGGGCGACAATATCCAGGCCATGGAAGCGGGTATCCGCGCAGCCGCCGACGCGGGCGCGCAGCTCGTGGCGACGCCGGAAATGTGCTCGCTCATGGACATCCGTCCCGGCGCGCTGGCGCAGAAGGCGATGCGGGAAGCCGATGACGCCTGTCTCCACCGGATGCAGGCCCTCGCCGCGACCCACGGGATCCACCTCCTGCTCGGCTCCCTGCCCATTGCGTGCGACGACGGGCGCTATGCCAACCGGTCTGTGCTGCTTGGCCCCGATGGCACGGTTCTCGCGCGCTATGACAAGATCCACATGTTCGATGTCGAGCTGTCGGACACCGAAGCCTACCATGAATCAGCGACCTACCGCGCAGGCGATAGCCTGGTGACCGCCACGGCCGCCAGCGCGCGGCTCGGCCTCAGCATCTGTTATGATGTCCGCTTTCCGGCGCTCTACCGACGCCTGGCCCAGGCTGGCGCCGACATTCTCAGCGTTCCGGCGGCCTTCACCCGCACCACAGGCCGCGCCCACTGGCATGTCCTCCTGCGGGCGCGGGCCATCGAGACGGGATGCTTCGCCATCGCCCCGGCTCAGGGCGGCCACCATGCCGACGGCCGGGAAACCTATGGCCATTCGCTTGTCGTCTCACCCTGGGGCGAGGTGATCGCCGAGAAACCCGATGACGCGCCCGGGCTTCTCATGGCCGAGATCGACCTCGGTCAGGTCGCCGAAGCCCGCCGGCGCATCCCCTCGCTTCACCTCGACGCCGAGATGAAAGCGGCGACCTCGGGGTAAGGCGTTGCGCGTTGCGCTCTACCCTCGTGCTGAGGTGCGAGCGCCAGTGCGCCTCAAAGCATCGTGCAATTGGGCTCGACCCTTCGAGGCCCTGCCAAAGCAGGGCACCTCAGGGTGAGGTGGGACGTGTTGCTGATCCAGACCCCAGTACCCCCTCATGCTGAGGTGCGAGCGAAGCGAGCCTCGAAGCATCGGGCCAAGCCGCACAGACCCTTCGAGGCTCGCCCGCGGCTGGCCTCAGTCCCCCACCACCTCCATTTCCTCGATCAGGGCCGTGGCGCCGTCCACCTTCTCCATCACCCAGAGCATGTAGCGGGTGTCGACATGGATGGTGCGGGTGATGTCGGGGTCGAAATCCCAGTCGGAGTTCACGCTCTCCAGCGTCCCGTCGAACAGCAGTCCGACCAGTTCACCATCGGCGTTCAGCGTCGGCGAACCGGAATTGCCGCCGGTGGAATCAAGCGTTGTGAGGAAGTTCACCGGCACCGAGCCGATGGACCGCAGCCGGTAATCGCCGTAGTCGCCCGCGCGGATCACCTCCAGCATCTCCTCCGGTGCATCGAAGGGCGCCTCCCCGGTGTCCTTCTCCAGTATGCCCTCAAGCGTGGTGAAAGGCAGGTAGACCATGCCATCCTTGGGCGAGCCGCCGCGCACCTTTCCATAGGTCACCCGCAGGGTGGAATTGGCATCGGGATAGGCCACCGAGCCCTGGCTTTCCTGCCAGGCGATGATCGCCTTCATATAGTCGGGACGCAGGGCAGCCTGGCGCCCGGCGCGGTCTTTCGAGGCGGCCAGAAGCGCCATTTCATGGTCATAGAGCGCCACGGCGAGCTGCACGAAACGGTCCTGGCTCTCCTCGAACCATTCCGCATCCTCTTCCATCAGCGACAGGCGGTGCTCCGGACCCTTCAGCTTGGTCTCGGCATAGAGCCGGTCGAGCGTCTCCGACACCTGCTCGGCGTCCCACTCTTCGGGCAGGTCGAGCGCGGCGTCCAGCGCCTCGACGCGGTATTCCTCCGGGCCTTCGATATAGGCCTTGAGAAACATCATCCACTCGGCCTTGTCGACGTCTTCGTCATAGCGCCGGTCGAGGCGTTCAAGCCCCTGGCGGAAGAAGGTCATGTCGCGTTCCTGGTATCCGCTGTCGCGCTCGGCGTCGGGTTTCTCGCGCTCCTTGGCGAGCCGGTAGAGCCGCTGCGCCGTGCCCAGCATCTGTGACCGAGTGGCATTGTTGTAGCCCCAATTGGCGCGGGCGGCCTCGGCGCTTTCGCGTGTCAGTTCATCGAGGGCAGCGATGGTCTCGGCGTAGCCCTCATCGGGGGCCTCCGCCGCGATCCAGTCATTCAGCGCCTCTTCACGCGCCGCCCGCCGTCCGATCAGGTCGACCTTGCGGGCGCCCTCGATCTGACCGCCGAGATTCTTCATGTAATTGTTGAGCCCCGCCAGCCGGCTTTCATACTTGATGCGTGCGTCAGAGCCCTCCGGCGCCGCGGCCTCGATCGTGGCGATCCAGTCGGCCAGCAGCGTCTCGAATTCCGGATACTGCCAGCCAAAGGTGTTTTCGACCTCTGCCAGGCGGGCATAACGCTGGGTCGAGCCCGGATAGCCCGCGGCCATCACGAAATCACCGTTCTGGAGGCCTGCTTTCGAGACTTTCAGATAGTGCTCTGGCTCGAACGGCACGTTGTCTTCCGAATAGTCCGCCGGGGCGCCATCGGGATCGACATAGGCGCGGTAGAAGCCGAAATCGCCGGTGTGGCGCGGCCACATCCAGTTGTCGATATCGCCGCCATACTTGCCGATATTGTCGCCCGGACCATAGACCAGGCGCACGTCGCGGATCTCCAGCCGGTCGATCAGCTTGTACTGCAGGCCGCCATAATAGCTCGCCACCTGGCAGCGATGGCCCGCCTGTTCCTCGCACTCGGCGACGATTTCCTTGCGGCGGGCATCGATCGTGGCGAAGACCTCCTCGCCGGACATGTCCGCGGTGATGCCCTCGCGCACGCGCCCGGTGACATCCTCGAAGGCCACGGTGACATAGACCCGCGTGCCCGGCGCGGCGGGCAGTTCGTCAGACATTTCCTCGGCCAGGAAGCCTTCGGCGAGATAGTTGGCGTCCCCGCTGGAATTGAACTGGATCGAGCCGCGCAGGCAGTGATGATTGGTCACCACGAGGCCCTCGGGTGAGACGAAACTCGCCGTACACCCGCCGAGCGAGATCACCGCGCCCATGGGAAACCCCGTCAGGTCGGTCAGGCTTTCGGGGTCGAGACTGAGCCCGGTTGTCTTCAGGTCGCCGGCAAGCTGGGGCAGCTGTTCCGGCGTGAACATGCCCTCCTTGGCAAAGCCGGGCGCGGCGAGCGCCAGGACGGCGGCGAGGGCGGTAAGGGTGCGTTTCATTTGCATGATCTCCCATCATTGGGCCGGTGGCGGGCCCGGCCATGTTCCTGAGGCCACACTATCGGGCGCAGCGCCTCGCGCAATCGGTGAAAGGGCGTGACATGCGCTGTCAGGCGGTGCAAATGGCGAAGTGTGGGGCGGCCGAACGCCACCTGCCTGGGCGCATTCCGACCTTGCCATTCCCGCTGGCAGGCGTTGATCACCCAGCAGCAGCGATTATCTTTGAACGTGTCAGGAGGCTCGCGTGGCGGATTACATTCAGTACGAAGCACTCACCCAGGCCGCGAAACGTGGTGTCATGCGCACGGCGCTGCGCCAGGTGGCTGACAATGGCGCCATGCCGGGGGATCACCATTTCTACATCACCTTCCGCACCCGGGCGCCGGGCGTGAAGATCGCTGATTATATTGTGGAAAAATATCCCGAAGAGATGACCATCGTCATCCAGCACCAATTCTGGGACCTCGAGGTGCGGCCCGAGCGTTTCGAGGTCGTGCTGAAATTCTCCGGCGTGCCGCAGCACCTCGACATCCCGTTCAGCGCCGTCACCCGCTTCATCGATCCGTCGGCCAATTTCGGCCTCGACTTCGCCCAGGGCCTGCAGGAATTGCCCGTCATCTCCCCGGACGAGGAAGACGGCCTGGACGACGAGGACGCCGCGGTCATGACCCCGGTCTCCAACGCCGAAACCGAAGGCTCGGTGGTGAATCTGGATGCCTTCCGGAAGCGGTAGCGATTGGGTAGCGGTTGGTTTTCGCCGGAAGCGGGCGGATGCTTGATTTTGATCAGTGTCCTGTTTGCGCGTGCCCGGTAAACTCGTCATTTGCCGACGGAGCCCGCTGAGACTCTGCCTTTCCGGCCATAGCGCCAGATCCCGAAGAGTAACATTGCCTGCAGCAGCAGTACAACTGTGTACACAATGACAGTGAACCAGTCGAAACTGTAGCCACCTTCGATCGTGCCGATAGAAGAGCCAACAGCCCAGGTCATCGGGAACAATACAAGTATATTCCTGACGAATCCAAACACGACGCCGTAGAACACCCCGAAAGCAAACAACATCAACACCATGTCGATCGGGAATGAACCGATATGATATGCTGCAAAAGCCGCCCCGGCGAATATGGGGGCCAAAATGTATCCAAATGCTCTTTCAAATCTTAATTGCAACCATCCGTAAACGAATAGCGGCTCCCACAAAGAGATGCCATTGAAGATGATATGTGGAATAGGGTTTCCATCGAATCCTTCCAACGTCTCAAAAAGACCGTTCAAAAACAAAGCCACGAGCAATGCAGATATTAGAAGCGAGAGAAATGCGTTTTCTCTTTTAATTCCTAAACCTGAATATCCCTCCTTGCATAGAACGCAAACAACAAATGCAGGGATCACAGTATTGATAACAATATGCCCAATGCCGACGAAGCAAATAAAGAAAATTGCCGGCCGTTCAAATCCATAATTTGCATTTAGATAGTATATCCCGACCATCATGATCGCTGTGATCGATGCAATCAGCGTATCCATCCCGGGATCAAACGCATATGCACGACGACTACCGCTAGACCGTGTCATATAGCCCTCCTTTGCAGATTGCTTTAAATCTCAAAGCATTT
>CAZXWB010000037.1:0-14949 GCA_964644395.1 uncultured Hyphomonadaceae bacterium
GGTTCATGTGGTCCGGGTTCGACACCGCGCCCACCGTGGCCAGGCAGTCCTGCGGCACGCGGCGCACCTCGCCCGAGGAGAGCTTGAGCTGGGCGTAGCCCTCCGAACGGCCAACCAGCTGCACATAGGTGCCCGCCGAACGCGCCATCTGGCCGCCCTTGAGCGGCTTCATCTCCACATTGTGGACGATCGTGCCGACGGGAATGTTCTTCAGCGGCAGCGTGTTGCCCGGCTTGATATCGGCCTTGGCAGCCGACATCACCGTGTCGCCCACGCCGATGCGCTGCGGGGCCAGGATATAGGCCTGCTCGCCGTCCTGGTAGCGGATGAGCGCGATGAAGGCGGTGCGGTTGGGATCGTATTCCAACCGCTCAACCGTTCCCGGCACATCGAACTTGCGCCGTTTGAAGTCCACCTTGCGATAGACACGCTTGGCGCCGCCACCAATGTTCTTGTTGGTGATGCGGCCGCGATTGTTGCGCCCGCCGGACTTGGCCAGGCCCTCGGTCAGTTTCTTGACCGGCTTGCCCTTGTGGAGTTCGGTCCGGTCAACGAGGACGAGCTGGCGCCGGCCGGGCGATGTCGGATTGAACTGCTTCAGTGCCATCTCGAAATCCCCTTACAGACCCGTTGCCACGTCGATCGACTGGCCCTCGGCCAGGGTGACGATGGCTTTCTTGAAATCGGGCCGCCGACCGGTGATGCCGCGGAAACGCTTGGTCTTGCCCTTCATGCGGATGGTGTTCACGCCGGTGACATCGACCTTGAACAGGGTCTCGACGGCTTCCCGGATCTCCGGCTTCGACGCGCCGAGCGGCACCTCGAAGATCACCTTGTTCTCTTCCGACAGGTAGGTCGACTTTTCGGTGATCCAGGGCTTCACGATGGTGTCGTAGTGCGCCGGCGTGGCAGCTTTCTTCTCGGCCATGGCTTAACCCTCTCCCTTCGCGCGCTTGGCGAGGATCTTGGCCGCATGGGCCTTGTCCACTTTCGAGCGCGGCGGCTGGCCAGCGATCATTTCCCGGGCCTGTTCGACCCAGTCGGCAATGTCCTTCGACACGAGATCGAGCTTCTCGACCAGCGCAGCGCGGTCGGCCTCGCCCATCTCGACAAAGGCCGTCAGCGTGCCGAAACCCTCGGCGCGCATGGCCCTGGCCGCCTTCGGCCCGATGCCATCGATCAGCTGGATGTCGTCGACGAAATCGCCGCCGCCGAACTTCGCGTCGGACGGATCGGCTGCGACGCCGTCGAAGCGCGCCTTCAGGCCCTCAACGGCGTCCTTCGTCATGACAAGCTGCTTGCGGCGCAGCACGTCATACACATTGAGACCGGCAAGCGGCAGGACGTCGATGTTCTTGATGTTGCGCGCAGCGCGGGCGAAATTCTCGTCCAGTTCCGCGCCAGCGATGACCAGCGCATTGTCAAGCTCGAGCTTGCCGAACTGCGCGGCGAGTTCCTTGGTCTTCGGCGTGTCCAGCTTCGCGTCATCAAGGATGATCAGCGAGCCGGCCTTGACCTTGGACGACAGCGCATGGGCGAGCGCCAGGCGGCGCACTTTCTTCGGCAAGCCGATGGCGTGGCTGCGCGGCTTCGGACCGTGGGCCACGCTGCCGCCAACAAAGATCGGCGCGTTGCGGGCACCGTGGCGGGCGCCGCCTGTGCCCTTCTGGCGGATATATTTCTTCGTCGTGCGGTTCACTTCGGAACGCGACAGGGTCGAATGGGTCCCGGCCTGGCGCCTGGCGAGCTGGTAACGCACCATGCGCTGCAGGATGTCGCCGCGGATCTCCTCAATGCCGAAGATCGCATCGTCGAGTTCGATCTTGCCGGCGGACTTGCCGGCCAGGGTCTTGACTGCGAGTTCCATTACGCTTCGCCTCCCTGCTCTTCGGCGGCGGGCGCGTCATCGCCGGTTGCAGCGTCAGAGGATGCCTCGGGCGCAACAGCAGCATTCGGATCGCGGAACGCGCCGGGATAGGGCGCCTCGTCGGGGCGTACCTTCTTCACCGCATCGCGGATTTCCACCCAGGAGCCCTCATGGCCGGGCACGGCGCCCTTGACCAGGATGATCCCGCGCTCGGCATCGGTGCGAACGATTTCGAGGTTCTGCACCGTCACGCGGTCAACGCCATAATGGCCGGCCATCTTCTTGCCCTTGAAGACGCGTCCGGGGTCCTGGCACTGGCCGGTGGAGCCGTGGGAGCGGTGGGAGATCGACACGCCGTGGGAGGCGCGCAGACCACCGAAATTCCAGCGCTTCATGGCCCCTGAAAAGCCGCGACCGATGGAAACGCCCGAGACGTCTACCTTCTGGCCGGGGACGAAATGCTCCGCGGTGACCTCATGGCCAATTTCCGGCAGCGCATCCTCGGCGACACGGAATTCGCGCACCTTTTCCTTGGGCGCGACATTCTGCTTGGAGAAGTGGCCGCGCTGGGGCTGGGCCACGCGCTTGGCCTTCTTCGTGCCGGCACCGAGGACGACGGCGGTGTAACCGTCATTGCGCTCGACCTCGCCGACTTTCTCACCACGCTTCTTCACCTCGGCGGTGCGCGCCTCGTCCTTCTTGAGGCCGACCACCTGGACGTCGTCAAGCTCGAGAACGGTGACAGGAATGTGCAGGCCGTTTTCGCTGAAGACACGGGTCATGCCGCGCTTGCGCGCGATGAGTCCGGTGCGAAGGGGCTGGGCCTGGGAGGAATAACCGGGCATCAGCGCGCTCCCTCAAGCTTGATCTCGACCGCCACACCGGCCGACAGGTCGAGCTTCATCAACGCATCGACGGTCTGGGGCGTCGGGTCGACAATGTCGAGCATGCGCTTGTGGGTGCGGATCTCGAACTGTTCGCGGCTCTTCTTGTCGATGTGGGGTGAGCGGTTGACCGTGAAACGCTCGATACGCGTGGGCAGCGGGATCGGGCCCCGCACGGTGGCGCCGGTGCGCTTGGCCGTGGAGACGATCTCGCGAGCCGACATGTCGAGGGCTCTATGGTCGAACGCCTTCAGGCGAATCCGTATATTCTGCTTGTCCATCGGTCTCGTCCAAACGCTGCGACGCGACGGGCGTTGAGGCCTAACGGGCCCCGCCGCACGCGCGTGCGAAATTCTGTTGTTCCGTTTCCGCGACCTGCGTTTGCCTGTCTCGCCCGAGGGCGCGAGGGCACGGCCAAGCCATTCACGAAGTTGGCGTCACTACATGCGCGGCCGTCGGGCGTCAAGTCATCGGCACGCGGCAGACGACACTTTTTTCACAGGCGCAGGGGAAGCCCGTTGCAAGCTCTAACGATTGAGGCAGGCGGCGGTGGCCTGTTCCACAGCGACCCCGCCCTCTTCGGTTTCGAGCATGTCGACAATGGCCAGGGCGCGCACGGCGATGCTCTGGGCGGCGGTGTTGCGGTTGTCGTACTCACCGGCATTCACCGCAGCAGCCAGGTAGCGGGTATAAAGGCTCTTGGCGACGGCTTCGCGCTCCGACCCTTGACCCTGGGTTTCGCGGGCCTGCTCGGCAATAATGCTGAACACTGCGGCGCAGTCGGTATTGGTCGGGTTCTCGGCATCAATGGCCTCCTGCGCACCGGCAGTTGCGGAAAGCGTCAGCGCGGCCAGCGCGGCAAAGGCAAGTCTCATCATCTGTCCCTTCGGGATAACCACGTCGTGTGAATTTACGTTACCGGGAAAGACCGCTTCATTCCAGCAATGAGTTCAGATCTGGCCCATGGATCAGCGGCGGGCCAGGGACCGCGCGGCGTCTGCCGGCAGCGGACGGGCCAGGGCGAAGCCCTGGATCCGGTCAATCCCGAGCGCGGCCAGGCGTTCAGCCTCCCCGCCCTCCTCCACGCCCTCCGCAGTGGTGCTGAGCCCGATCCCGCGGGCGAGCGCCACCAGCGATGCGATCACCGCCTCGCCCTTCGGGTCGCGCCGCTTGGTCACGAGTTCGCCGTCGAGCTTCAGTCCCGTCACGGGCAGGTCGACCAGCCAGAGAAAGGAGGACTGCCCCGCCCCGAAATCATCCAGCACAAGTGATGCGCCAGCGGCATGCAGCGCCTCCGCCAGGGCCCGCGCCTCGGCGGTGTCGCGCAGGGCGTCATGCTCGGTGAGTTCCGCGATCAGCGCACCGGGGGCCAGGCCGTGGGACGACATCACCCCGCCGACCAGGTCCGGCAGGCCGGGATGGGCGAGATCCCTTGCCGTCAGGTTCACCGCCACAAAGGGCGCAGCACCGTCGCGATGGTCGCGGCGCAGGGCGCCGGCCAGTTCAGCGGCGTGCAGCAGCATGTTCTGCAACAGGCCCTCGGCCTCGAAATGGCGCGGATCGATCGAACGTCCGCCCTGCCAGCGGGCCAGCGCCTCGAAGCCGGCAATGCCGCCATGGCGCGTCTCGAAAATCGGCTGGAAGAGCGGCTCGAGCGCCCCGCCGGGTGGCTCGCTGAACGCCTCGGGCTCCGGCGGCTCTGGCCCCCCGGCATCGACAAGGATGATCCCCTGGGCGACATCGGGGCCGGTATACCCCCCGACGAACTGCACCCTCTGGCCATGCTTCAGCGCAACGGCGCAATTGATGACCTCACCCATGCCCGGATCACTCGCATCGAGGAAGGCCAGCGCCATGCGCGAGGCGGAGAGGCCGTCAACGAGGTGGCGGATCGCATCGAGGGTCCACTCGCCCTGCAGCGCGGAAAGCTCCCGCCGGTCACCGGCATGGATGGCAAGCCGCCCGGCCTCGCGGCGCCAGGTCCAGCTCGGCCATTCGGGGATGGGATCGGTGGCGGCCATGGTTCGCAGAGCCTATAGGGGGTTCAGGTGCTCGCAAAGCGCCGGATGCGATCGCGCACCGCGTCGAGGGCATTGTCCATGCGCTCGAAGACCTCACCCCGCTCCACCAGCGCCGCGCTGCGCTCCGGCAGGGGGGCATCGCGCCCGGTGACGGACTTTACCGTTTCAGGGAACTTCGCGGCATGGGCGGTGGCGAGCACGACATCGATACTGTCATCGCCGGCGGGGCGACGGCGGGCGGCGGCGAGCCCCACGGCAGTATGCGGGCAGACCTGCCAGCCCGTCGCCTGAAGCGTGCGGCACATTTCTCCGGCGGTGTCCGCGTCATTCACCGAAGTGGCAGCAATCCCTGCGCAGCCGAGCGGGCCGGCGACGGTATCCGGTAGCGCAGCCTCACCGGACTGGGCCAGGCTGTCATAGATGCCGCGCACCACGCCGGCATCGCGGCCCGACACCTCGAACAGGAGCCGTTCCAGATTGCTCGGCACGGCGATGTCCATGGCCGGGCTCAGCGTCGCCATCGCCCTGTCGCGGCTGATGGTGCGGCTCTGGAACGTCTCGGCGAGCGTGGCATTGGCATTGACGGCGGCCAGGATGTCGAGCCCGGAAAGGAGCCCGCAGCGCGCCGCGACATAGCCCGCCAGCGCGTCGCCGAAATTGCCCGTGGGCACGACAAAGCGGACCGGCGTTTCCCCGCCCAGCGCCTGCTGCGCGGTGGCATAGTAGACCGACTGCGCGGCGATCCGAGTCCAGTTGATCGAGTTCACGCCCGACAGCGACACCTCATCGGCGAAGGCCCTGTCGGCAAACAGCGTCTTCACCATGGCCTGGGTGTCGTCGAAATCGCCGTCGACCGCGATGTTGAGCACATTCTCCGCACCCGTCGTGGTCATGAACAGGCGCTGGACCGGTGAAATGCGACCATGGGGGTGCAGGATGACGAGCCGGACGTTTTCCCGCCCGGCAAAGGCCGCCGCCGCTGCACCGCCGGTGTCTCCGGAAGTGGCGCAGAGAACGGTCAGCTTCTCGTCGCGCGCGCTCAGCAGGTGGTCATAGAGCCCGCCAATCGCCTGCATGGCGACATCCTTGAAGGCGAGCGTGGGCCCGTGGTGCAGCTCCATGAGGAATTGCCGCGGGCCGGTCTGCACCAGTGGCGCGACCGAATGGTGGTCGAAACTGCCATAGGCGTCGCAGGTGATGCGCGCGATGGCCGATGGCGTCACGCTGTCGCCGGCAAAGGCGCTAAGCACCCGGGCCGCCACCCCGGCATAGCTTTCATCGGCGGCGGGGCGTTCGATGTGCGGCCAGGCCTCCGGCACATAGAGCCCGCCATCGGGGGCCAGGCCCTTCAGAGCCGCGGTGGCGAAATCAACCGGCTCGGCGGCCCCGCGTGTGGAGATGTATCTCATGTCTCGTCGTCACCGCTTCCGAAGGCCAGCCGCCCACGGCTGACATGGAAGGCGATGTAAACCCCGATCAGCGCCAATGCGAGCCCCCACCATGTGATGGCATAGCCGAGGTGGCGCACCGGCGGCAGGTCGTCGGCCAGTTTCGGGTCGGCCCAGGGATTGTCGGCCTCGAAGATGCGCGATCCCGTGAATCGCCCGTCCAGGTCGATGGCGTAGATGGTCTCGGGTTCGAAGCGCTGCAGGGTTTCAGCGCGCGCTCCAATGCCCCAGCCATCGAGCATCCCGCGCGCCGACACCACGAACCAGCGTCCCGCCTCGGGATCGTCGCGCCCGGTGAAGGCGCCGCGTTTCTCCTCCGCCGGCAGGGCGATATAATCGCCGCGAAAGCCCTCGCGCCCCGAGACGTCCTCGCGCACCGGATCGACACTGACCACCATGTCGAGCAGCATGACGCCGGCCGCCGGACCGCCCTTCTCAAACGCGACGGGGACGTAGCGCCGCCAGACCGACTGGCCCTTGTAGAGGCCGTAGACCTCCTGGGTCTCGCCCGCCTCGGGCACGCGGTAGAGCGTCAGTGTCTCGAAGGATGGCGGCGGGGCGGCCTCGCGTCCGCGCTTCTCCTCGAAGCGGCTCCACTGCCAGCTGCCGAGCAGAATGAGGATGACGAGGCCCACAAGCGTGAACGCCGTCAGGATGGGAAGCGGCTGGAATCGCATGGACAGGGAGGCCGCCGGGTCGGCTAGCCGCCCGATTCGAGCACGAGGTACGGCGTCACATAGACAAAGGCGAACAGGAACAGCCAGACCACGTCAACGAAGTGCCAGTACCAGGCCGCGCTCTCGAAGCCGATATGCTTGTCCTTGGACATGCCGCCAGCCATGAGGCGCACAAAGCACACGATCAGGAAGAGCGTGCCGATGACAACGTGGGCGCCGTGGAAGCCCGTGGCCATGAAGAAGGCCGAACCGTAGAGCGTGCCGTCATAGGTGAAGCCGGCCAGGCTGTACTCGTAAACCTGCAGCGCGGTGAAGATCAGGCCAAGAAGGATGGTGACCCCGAGGCCCGCCTTGGCGCCGGCGCGGTCACCATGCTGGAGGGCATGGTGGGCCCAGGTGATGGTGGTGCCGGACAGGAGCAGGATCAGCGTGTTGATCAGCGGCAGGTGGAACGGATCGAAGGTGGCCACGCCGGCGGGCGGCCAGTCGCGGAAGCGCTCGAGCTGGTCGGTCCAGAGCGGGTTGGACGCGTCCCAGGTCTCGCCGGCGCGCGCGCCGTGGAAGATGGCGAATTCGAAGAAGCCCCAGAACCATGCAACGAAGAACATGACCTCCGAGGCAATGAACAGGATCATGCCGTAGCGCAGGCCGATCTGCACCACAGGCGTGTGGTCGCCCTTGCGGCTTTCCTTGATGACGTCGCCCCACCAGCCGACAAGCACCCAGGTGATGATGCCGAACCCGCCCAGCAGCAACCAGGGCGAGCCCTTCGACAGGATGCCCGTCTCACCGAGCCCCTTCATGAAGACCACCGCACCAATTGCCAGCACGAACAGGCCCAGCGATGCCAGAACCGGCCAGGGGGACGGATCGACAAGGTGGTAGTCGTGCTTCACATCGCCATCTGCCATGGGGATAATCCCTTGTTGTTTCGCTGCCTCGCGCTCTAAATCACCTGCCGCCACCGCGGGCAACCTGCGCGTTTGCCGCAGTCTGCTCGCCCTCGCTGCGATAGAAGGTATAGGACAGCGTGATCGCGCCGACATCCTCCAGCGACCGTTCCTCGTCCATGGCGGCATCGACGAAGAAAACCACGGGCAGTTCAACGGTCTCTCCGGCCTCGAAGACGCGGTCCTCGAAGCAGAAGCATTCCAGCTTGTTGAAGAACGGGCCGGCCTTGTGCGGGGTCACATTGTAGCTTGCCACCGCCGTCACCGGCCGGTCCGACGTGTTCGTCACCTTGTAGAAGGCCAGCGTGGTCTCGCCAACCATGGTGTCGATGCGCGGGGCCTCCGGCACGAACCGAAGCGGCAGTCCGTTCACATTGGAATCGAAGCGGATCGCGACCGGGCGGTCGATGGCGCCCGTCGGGGCCTCGGAGGCGACCTGCGTCGTGCCGCCGAAACCCGTCACCCGGCAGAAGGTGTCGTAGATCGGCTTGGCGGCGAAGGCGAGCCCGAGCATGCCGAGCACGACGGCCACGGCGGCGAGGCTTGTCAGGGCGTTGCGGTTCATTGATCGGGCTCCGTTTCCTGCGTCTTGGGGGCGAGCGGGCTGTTGGCCGCCTCGGCGGCGCGGCGCTCGGCCTCGCGGTCGGTGCCCTGGCTCAGGCGCACCATGGTGACGGTCATGACCACGGCCATGAAGCCAACGATGATGAGGGCCAGCCAGACATTCCGGCTCCGGCGCGCGGCGGCCTCCTCGGGCGTGAGCTTGCGGGTCGTGGCCTCGTCCATGATCACGGTCCGACCGCCCAGTGGAGACCCAGACCATGCTCGATGATCACCGCACCGAACAGCGCAAAGAGGTAGAGTATGGAAAAGCCGAACAGGCCGAGCGCCGCTTTCCGGTCGGGCGCAGCGGCGTCGGGCTCACCGGCCCGCGAGCGCAGCACGCGAAGCGCAGACACCACGAAACCGATGGCAAGCGCGGTGGAGACCGCGGCATAGATCCAGCCGCCAAGACCCGTCACTAGGGGCAGTGCGGCGGTGGCCGCGAGCACGAGCGTGTAGGCGAAAATCTGACGCCGGGTGGCCGCCGCACCGTGGGTGACCGGCAGCATGGGCACGCCGGCCTTTGCGTATTCCTTGTTCGCCAGCAGTGACAGCGCCCAGAAGTGCGGCGGGGTCCAGAAGAAGATGATGGCAAACAGGATCCAGGCATCGAGCGGCGCGGTGCCGGTCACCGCTGCCCAGCCGATCACCGGCGGGAACGCCCCGGCCCCGCCGCCGATCACGATGTTCTGCGGCGTCGAGCGCTTCAGCCACATGGTATAGATGCCGGCATAGTAGACGATGGAAAGCGCGAGCAGGGCCGCGGCGAAGGTGTTCGCGGCCATCCACATGAGCATGACCGAGACGCCCGACAGGATCAGCCCGAAGGCCAGCGCATCGCTTCGCGGCACCCGTCCGGAGGGGATGGGCCGTGTGGAGGTGCGCGACATCACCGCGTCGATGTCGGAATCGTACCACATGTTCAGCACGCCCGCCGCACCCGAACCCATGGCCACCGCCAGGAGGGCGATCACCGCCATTACCGGATTGATCGAGCCGGGTGCCGCCACCAGGCCGGCGGCGGCGGTGAACACCACAAGCTGCATGATCCGCGGCTTCATCAGCTGGAAGAAGTCGCGCGGGCTGGACAGGCTGAGGGCGCTGGTGCCGGGGGTCTGTGTGTCCTGTAGGCTCATGGTCTGGCTTTCGATCTGACGGAAGGGGCCCCGGCCCGCCGGCCAGCGCCCCTCCCCGTTTCTTTTCGTTCCGCCCGCGCTCTAGTGACTCGCGGGCTTCACCACTGGCAGTTCATTGAACTGGTGGAAGGGCGGCGGCGAGGACAACGTCCATTCCAGCGTCGTGGCGCTCTCGCCCCAGGGATTGGCCTCGCCCTTGCGGCGGCGGACCGCGGCCTCGATGATGCCGATGAAGAAGACCAGCGTTGCGACCACCGCGATGATGTAGCCCCAGGTCGAGACCTCATGCCAGGTCTGGAAGGCCGGGTTGTAGTCCACATAACGCCGCGGCATGCCGTTCAGGCCGAGGAAGTGCTGCGGGAAGAAGATGATGTTGGAGCCGACGAACATGGTCCAGAAATGCACCTGCCCGATCCTCTCATTGTACTTCACGCCAAACATCTTCTCGAACCAGTAGTACCAGCCGGCAAACAGGCCGAACACCGCGCCGAGCGACAGCACATAGTGGAAGTGCGCCACCACGTAATAGGTGTCATGCAGGGCATGGTCGACGCCGGCATTGGCCAGCACAACGCCCGTGACGCCGCCGACAGTGAACAGGAAGATGAAGCCGATGGCCCAGAGCATGGGCACCTTGAAATCGATCGAGCCGCCCCACATGGTCGCGATCCAGGAGAAGATCTTGATGCCCGTCGGCACCGCGATCACCATGGTCGCAGCCATGAAATAGGCCTTCAGGTCTACATTCATGCCGACGGTGTACATGTGATGGGCCCACACGATGAAGCCGACAAAGCCGATGGCCACCATGGCATAGGCCATGCCGAGATAGCCGAAGACCGGCTTCTTGGAGAAGGTCGAGACGATGTGGGAGATGATGCCGAAGGCCGGCAGGATCATGATGTAGACTTCCGGGTGACCGAAGAACCAGAACAGGTGCTGGTACATCACCGGATCACCACCGCCGGCGGGGTTGAAGAACTGCGAACCGAAATTGCGGTCGGTCAGCAGCATGGTGAGCGCACCGGCGAGCACCGGAAGTGAAAGCACCAGCAGCGCCGCAGTCACCAGCATGCCCCACGCAAACAGCGGCATATTGTTCAACGTCATGCCCGGCGCACGCATGTTGAGGATGGTGACGATGAAATTGATCGCACCGAGGATCGAGCTGATGCCGGCAATGTGCAGCGACAGGATGACGAGGTCGAAGGCCGGGCCGTCATGGCCGGTCGTGGACAGGGGCGGATACATCACCCAGCCGCCGCCAAAGCCGTTATAGCCCGCAACGCCGGGGACGAACATGGACAGCATGAGCAGGGTGAAGCTGAAGGGCAGGATCCAGAAGGAGATATTGTTCATGCGCGGGAACGCCATGTCCGGCGCACCGATCATCAGCGGCACGAACCAGTTGCCGAAACCACCGATCAGGGCCGGCATGACCATGAAGAAGATCATGATCAGGCCGTGATAGGTGATCACGACATTGTAGAAGTGCTTCGCCGCCTCGATACGCGCATCGAGGATGGCGGCGTCCACCATGGCCTGCGTCGCGCCCGAGACCGACATGACCTGCTGGGTGATCTGCTCGACATTGACATAGACCAGGTGGGTCAGCGGGCCGACGCCCGGCTCGGCGAGTTCCCAGCGAATCAGGCCGGACAGGAAGGTGCCCACGAGCCCCGCAATGAGGGCGAACACCAGGTACATGGTCCCGATGTCCTTGTGATTGGTCGAAAACAGCCAGCGACGCGGGTCGAAGAGCGACGGGCGGTGGTCGTGATGGGCATCTGCCGTGGCGACTTCATCAAATGGCATGGCGAAAAGTCTCCTGAAATCTCTTAGCGGGCCGCGTCGGCGACTTGCGCGCCATCAAGCGGCTGAATGTCCTCGACGATCTCGCGGGCTGCGTCCCAGTCGCCGGTCTTCATCATCTCGTACCAGGCATCATATTGCGCCTGCGGCACCACACGCACCTCGATGGGCATATAGGCATGGTCCTTGCCGCAGAGCTCCGAGCACTGGCCATAGTACACGCCAGGCTCGTCAACCTTGAACCAGCCCTGGTTCAGGCGGCCGGGAATCGCGTCAGTCTTGATCCCGAAGGCTGGCACCGTCCAGGAGTGGATTACGTCCGACGCAGCGGTGTAGTAGCGGACATAGCGGCCCGCAGGCACTACCATGGGGTAATCGGTCTCGAGATAGAGCAGTTCCGGGTCGCCCTCGACATCGGTGGTCAGGCCCGTCTGCAGCGGGTTGGAGGTGAACTCCACCAGCGGGAAGCCCTGCTCGTCGCGCTCGTCGACATAGGCATAGGTCCAGTTCCACTGGTTGCCCTGGGCCTTGACCGACAACCACTGGTCCTCTGGGATCGGAACGCGCTCGCCATCCACCCTCTGTGTCGTCGGCGCCTCGTCGATCTTGTAAAGAAGCGGGAAGGTGAAGGCGGCGATCACGACAAGGATCAGCGCGGGAATCACCGTCCACGCCACTTCCAGGGGCACATTGTGGCTGAAGGTGCCGGGCTCGGGATTCGATCGCTTGTTATAGCGCACCATTACATAGACGAGCAGCGCCAGCACCAGCAGCGTGATCGCGGTGATGATGATCATCAGCGGCACATTGTGCACGAAGGACACCTGTTCGGCGAGTTCAGTGGCGGCAGGCTGGAACCCGATGGCCCCCGGCTCGGGGCGTCCCACGGCAGGCGCGGCGAGCGCCGGTGCGGCGCCGGCCAGAGGTGTCATCGCGATTAAGGCGCTTTTGAGAGTCACGAAACTTCGCTCCCTGAATGCAAATCTCTGAGCGTGGAGATACGCAATTGTCCCGATAAAAGCGACCGCTTTATCCGAGCGGATTGTCGCATTCTGGTGCTTTCCTGCATGGGCCGCCTCGGTTAGACGTGTCTGAAACAATCAGGCCATTCCGAGAAGGACCTCCGCATGAAAACCCCAATCGTCACAATCGCCGCCGGCCTGCTCGCCTGCGGAGCCACCGCCCAGGTCAAGGTCATCGGCAACGGACCGGCCAAGGCCTGCTTCGAGGCCACCGATCGGGGCCAGCCCGGCTATGCGCTCGCCATTGATCTCTGCAACAAGGCGCTTACCGGAACCACGCTGAAGCGCTCCGACCAGGTCGCCACGCTGGTGAACCGCGCCATCCTGCACATGCGCGCCGATGAGCTGGACAAGTCCGAGGCCGATCTCGACCGCGCCCGCAAGCTCGCACCCGACCTCGCAGAACTTGACCTCAATGTCGGCGCGCTGCGCCTCTACCAGGG
The DNA here is from genome assembly GCA_964644395.1 of uncultured Hyphomonadaceae bacterium. Lineage (GTDB taxonomy): Bacteria > Pseudomonadota > Alphaproteobacteria > Caulobacterales > Hyphomonadaceae > JBGSUF01. The sequence goes on from CAZXWB010000037.1 coordinate 12,864, forward strand.
CCGCAATGGCGAGGCCATCAGCCTGCTCACCGCCGCCATCGAGGCCGGCGCCGATGACCTTCCAGCCGCCTATTACAATCGTGGCGTGGCCTATGAGCGCTCCGGCGACCTCGACCGCGCCTATCGCGATTACACGACCGCGCTTGCCCTCAAGCCCGGCTGGCAGACCGCCATCGACCAGATCGAACGGTTCGAGGTGGTGGAAGTCGCGCCACCGGCGCAATAGGCATCCACATGATTTCGGCGCGCGTAGGAATGGTGAAGCCCTCAAGGAACCTCCGCCATGCTTCGCGCGCTCGCCTATGCTGCTCTCTCCATCCTGCCCTTCAGTGCAATGGCTGAGTCCGGTGTGGAGCGGCCGTCTTATGAGACTCTGATGGCCGAGGGCGACTTCGAGATACGCCGCTACGGCGCGATGATCGCAGCGGAAATCACCGTACCCGCCGAGACCGCGCCGGAGGCTTCAAGCCGCGGCTTCCGCCCCCTGGCGGGCTACATCTTCGGCGACAATGAACGCCGCCAGGGCATCGAGATGACTGCGCCGGTGACGGTCTCGCCGCCATCGCAGACCATCGCCATGACCGCGCCGGTAACGGCGACATCTGCGGGCGAGACGGGCTGGAAGGTGCGCTTCATCATGCCGTCGGGATGGGCCATGGAGACGCTGCCGCGGCCGAAGAATGCCGATGTCGACCTCGTCGAAATCCCGCAACGCACCATGGCCGCCTACCGTTATGTGGGCCGTCGCGACGCCGACGCCTTCGCGGCGGCAGCCCAGAAACTGTCGGACTGGATCGCATCCCAGGGCTATGAGGCCACAGGTCCGGCCAGCTGGGCTGGCTATAATGGCCCCGCCACGCCGCCGCGCCAGCGGGTCTATGAGGCGATGGTGCCGGTGCGTCGGATAGATGAGGACTGAACGGGCTTGAAGCGCGAGGCCGGCCAGCGCATTTTGTAACCATGCAACCCACACCCCTCCCCTTCGAGGCCTCAGCGGCCACCGCCTGCCTTGCCGACGCCGTTTCAGGCGCCGATGACGGCGAACTTTTCATCGAACGCACACGCCAGGAAAGCTTCGTCCTCGACGATGGCCGCCTGAAATCGGCCGCCTTCGATACCAGCCAGGGCTTCGGCCTGCGTGTCGTGGCCGGCGAAGCCACAGGATACGCCCATTCGAGCGAACTGACCGAGACCGCCATTGCGCGGGCCGCCGCGACGGTCGAGACCGCCAAGCGCGGCTATTCCGGCACGCTGGCCGACGGTCCGGTTCCGGCCAACCGGCAGCTCTACCGCCCCGTCGATCCCACCGAGGCCCCCGGCTTCGCCGCCAAGACCTCGCTCATGGCGGAGATCGATGCCTGGGCGCGGGCGAAGGATCCCCGTGTCGTCCAGGTCTCGGTGACACTCGCCGGAGAGCGCCGCGAAATCGACATCCTGCGTCCCGACGGCGCGCAGTTCCACGACATCCGCCCCCTGGTGCGCCTTTCGGTCTCCGTCACCATGGAACAGGACGGTCGCCGCGAGGGCGGGTCGGCTTCGGCCGGTGGGCGCAAGACATATGAGGAATGGATCGCGCCGGACCGCTGGAAGGCGCTGGTCGAGCGCGCCATGGCAAAGGCGGAAACCAATCTCTCCTCAATCCCGGCGCCTGCCGGCGAGATGGAAGTGGTGCTCGGTCCGGGCTGGCCGGCTGTTCTGCTCCACGAGGCCGTCGGCCACGGACTGGAGGGCGACTTCAACCGCAAGGGCACAAGCGTCTATTCCGGCAAGATCGGCGAACGCGTGGCGGCACCCGGCGTCACCGTGATCGATGACGGCACCATGGAAGAGCGCCGAGGCTCACTGTCGGTCGATGACGAGGGCACGCCGACCACGCGCACCGTGCTGATCGAGGACGGCATTCTCAGGGGCTACATGCAGGACCGCCAGAATGCCCGCCTGATGGGAATGGCGCCGACGGGCAATGGCCGGCGTGAAGGCTATGACGCCCAGCCCATGCCGCGCATGACCAATACTTTCATGCCGGGCGGCGATCACGATCCGCAGGACATCGTGAAATCGATCCGGAAAGGCATCTGGGCGGTCG
>CAZXWB010000038.1:0-14914 GCA_964644395.1 uncultured Hyphomonadaceae bacterium
GCGTATTCACAGAGCTCGTCCCACGCGAAGCCGAAATGGTAGTTCGACGTCGAACCGGCCCGGGCGGCATATTCCCATTCCGCCTCGCTCACCAGGCGGTAAGCCTGACCGGTCTCCCTTGACAACCAGGCCGCATAGGTCACGGCGTCATCCCAGCTCACATTGATCACGGGGCGGTCGGCCAGGCCGAAGCCCTCATCGCCGCCCGCCTCGGTCACTGGACCGGGATTGCAGCCCCCACCGGCGACACAGGCATTCCACTGCTCCCAGGTCACTTCCGTGGCGCCAATGGCGAAGGCCGGCACCGACACCATGCGCTGGGGCTGCTCACCGAGGCCGGAGCCCTCCTCATCGCGGCGCGCGCCCATGGTGAAGCGGCCAGCGGGCACCGCGACCATGTCCGGGCAGGTCTCGCAATCGCGGAACATCCGGTCGGCCACGGGCAAGCCGTCGGCCGCGGCCCGGCGTGCCCGCGTGCCCGCGGCCGGTGCGGAGGTGTCAGGACCGGTCTCGGTGGTTTGCGGCGTCACGACCAGCGGCCCCGCGCCGGCCTCGCAACCGGCAAAACACACCGTGTTGTAGAGCAGATTGTTGGTCCAGGGCAGCTGCTCGCGCCCGGTGGTCTGGGCGACCCGGCGCTGGGCATTGGTGAAGGCGGCCTCGGCGGTCTGGCCCGGCTGGACCAGTTCCTCGGCGAGAATTGGCGCATATACGCCCTCGCGCGCCACATCGCCGAGCCCCGTGGCATAGGCGATCAGCATGTCGGCGCGCGCCTCGACCCGTGACAGGCCCTTGGTGGTGGTCTTGTAGCCCTCCAGCCCGCCGGTATTGCGGCAGGCATCGAAGACCATGAACACTGCCCGGGCGCGCGTGGCGGAAAACCCGTCGCGCTGGGACGCCATGTCGATGCCATAGATCGCCAGGTCCGAGGCCACGCGCAGCTTCGCGTCCGTGCCGAGCAGGTAACTGTCGCCGGTCTCGGGATGCTGGGCACCGTGGCCGGTGTAATAGACAAAGGCCACCGCATCGGGCCCGGCACGCTCCACCTCGACCCGGAAATCATCCAGCGCCCCAGCAAGGCCTGCGCGGTCGAGATTGTGGCGCCGGTCGATGCTGAACCCTGTGACCTCGAGCGCAGTGGCGATCATGTCGGCTTCGCTTGCCGCCTGGGCAATCCGCGACAGGCCGTGGGCATAGTCGCCCTGGCTGATGACGAGGGCAAGCCGCGGCCCGTCGGGAATGAAGGGCGCCTCGATGGCCATCTGCTCCGGTGCCTGGTCCTGCGGTGGCGGCATGGCCACCGATGGCAGGAGCAGCGACACACCCGCCAGAACGAGCGCAAGTTTCAAGAGCGTCTTCATTCCACATCCTCCCCGGCCTCGGCACAGACCCGTTTGCCGATGCAGTAATCCAGAGTGCCGATGGCGAAACGCGGCGCCGCCCGGCCGAGGCCGTCACGCGGCACGGTGGCAAGCTCTGTGCGAATCTGGGTGATCACCGCGTCCGACACGCGGATCAGGTACGGCACCGCATCCTCGAAGGTCTTGAAGCCCTCGCGCGGCGAGACCGGCACGTCGGTGTCTTCCGGCACGACGAGGACCAGCACGGCCTGTCGCCCGAGCGGCTCCTGGGCCTCAAAGCGGAAACTGAACAGGTCGCCCGGCACCTTCACGGTTCGCCCGCCCTGGAAGACCGGCCAGCCGCCCAGCGTGGTGTCATCGGCCTCGGTCGGGAAGATCTGGGTCAGTTCCTTGAAGGCGTTGAGGTCATAGATCACCAGCTTGCCGCTGATCGGCAGGGTGATGCGAAGATCGATATAATCGCCCGGATCCACCACGTCGACGACGCGTCCGCCGGCATCCAGCATCTCGACCTTCACCCTCGGTATGTCGGCAAAGGTCTGGCGGATGGAATCGAAGACCTGCTTGATCTCGAATTGCGAGGCCCCGACAAGGTCGCGCGTCACGAAGCGCAGCCGGTCGCGCGCGAAGGCGTCCTCGTCCTCGCTGGCCGGCGGCACCTCGGCCTGCCCGGTGGTCGCACGGATCCAGTCGGCATAGGCCGACACGCGGGTGTAGACGCCCGGCACGCCAGGCCTGGCGCAGCCATAGCCCCAGCTCACCACACCGACCTGGTAGGGACAGCCGCTCACGGCGACCTTCATCAGCGGCCCGCCACTGTCGCCCTGGCAGCTGTCGCGCTGGCGGCCGAGGGGATCGCCGGCGCAGATCTGCTCGGCGCTGATCCTCAGACCCTCGGCGGACGCCCCGACCTCGGCATAGGCGCGGGCAATCTTCATGCGGCAGCTCGCCTCATTGAGGGTGAAGGCGGTGGTTTCCTGAAGCTGCAGGGCCGGAGCGGCGATCAGCGTCCCTGTGCGGTCGAAGCGGAAATCATACCGGTTCTGACGGGCCAGTTCCTCGCTCAGCGCGCCGTAGCCGCCCACCCAGCCGAGTTCGCCATCGGCCTTCACGCCATCAGTTTCGGCAGACAGCGACAGGGGCGCCAGCGGCCCGGAATAGGGCCGGTCGAGGCGCACCAGGGCAATGTCATCGCCCTCGGCGGGCCGCTCATAATCAGGATGCACGACGACTTCGGCGACATTGTAAGTGAGATCCGCGGAGGTCTGGGCCAGATCGAGCGCCCCGGCCACCACACGCAGGGGCCCGACGACACGCTGGCGCGTGCGCCCGAGCACCTCCTCTGTGGTCACGGAGACATACTGGTCGCCGCGCCTGACGATATCATCGAAGCAGTGCGCCGCTGTCAGCATCCAGTCCTCGGTGATCATCGTGCCGCCGCAGAAATGGTAGCTCATGGAGCGGCCATTGCCGGCGCGCACGATCTGCAGCGACACAATGCCCGGCCAGTCCTGCAGCCGGGCATCGCGTCCGCCGACAATCTTTGTCCCCGTGGTGTCGATGGGCTGTTCACAGATCTCGCGATCCGGCAGCGCGGCATCGTTCTGGGCGGCCGCGCCTGCGCTCCAGACCGCCATCACGCCGGCCAGCGCCGCGCTGATCCACCGTCTGTCTCGTCTTGCCATGGCCTTGTCCCCGCATAACACCTGCCCCGCGAACACCGCCGGGCGTCATGATCGGCCAAGATGTTCGCGCTCGCCCCCCGACCCGTCAATTCCCTTGAACATGGCAATTGGGGCCAGCCCGCGGCACCCGGCGGGCGATTTCGGAGAAATTTCAGCGAAATTGGCCTGCACACCTTTGGCAAAACGTGATCGCCGGTTGCTAAGCGGTACGAAAGACCCCCGAGGACCGTGAATGGCCAGAGACGCCCTTCCCTTCGACACTGCCGCCATGGATGGCGAGACGGCATCCGCGGCCCGCCCACCGGCGCGCAGGGACCGGGCGCGGATGCGGCTGTTCTCCGGCCGGAAAGCGAGCATGGACGCCGCCCTCTTCGCCCCGGCCCGGGTGCCCCTGTCGACCGACGGCCTGCGACTGCTGACGCGCTGGCTCGACCGGTCCTGTGCGGTCTTCATGGCGCTGGCCATGGCCGCCTGGGCGGCACGTCCCGACGCGCTTCTGCAATCACCGCTCGCACTGTCGCTGCCCTTCCTCGCGCTTGCGCTCCTTGCCGTCATCGGCCTCGAGACCGCCGCTGCCTATAACAATGTGAAGGCTCGCAGCCTCGGTGACCATCTTGGCCGCATCGCCGCCGTCCTCTCGGCGGCACTCCTGCCGGGCGCCTGGGTCGGCGCAACCGCAAGCTCCCGTCCAGAACTGGTGTTCCTTCTGGCCGGCGGGCTGGTCCTCGCCCTCACCACCCTGCATGCCCATTACAAGGTGCTGCTCAATCGCATGACCCGTTCGGGCAGCCTGTCGGAAACGGTGGTCATCGTCGGCGCGACGGAGAATGCCCAGCGCCTGATCGAGCGCAATGCCGAAAGCCATGAATTGCAGATTGTCGGTGTTTTTGACGACCGCCTGGAGCGCGCACCGGCGCGGCTGGGCGGCGTGCCCGTCCTCGGTCGGGTCGACGACCTGCTGGCCTGGGACCAGCTGCCGCGCATCGATCGCATCATCGTCACCGTGACCTCCGACGCTCGCGCCCGGGTGCGCACGCTGATCGACCGCCTGCGCTGGCTGCCCAACAAGGTCGTGCTGCTGCTCGACCTTGACGGCTTCAATCCGGAAACCGAAAGCCTCGCCCAGATTGCCGACACGCCGGCGGCCTATGTCTCCGGCGCGCCACAGGATGCGCGCAAGGCCGTGATCAAGCGCGTCTGCGACCTCGTCATGGCCACCGGACTGCTTGTCGCGCTGTCGCCGGTGCTCATCGCCTGTGCGGTGGCGGTGAAGGCAACGAGCCCCGGCCCGGTCTTCTTCCGCCAGCGCCGCCACGGCTTCAACAACCAGCTGATCCGCGTCTGGAAATTCCGCACCATGCGCCACGATCCGGGCGCAGCAGAACGCATGCGCGCCCAGACCCGGCCAGACGATGCACGGGTCACACAGGTGGGTGCTTTCCTGCGGCGCACATCCCTCGATGAGCTGCCCCAGCTGATCAATGTCATCCGGGGGGAAATGTCGCTGGTCGGGCCCCGGCCCCACGCCCTGGGCATGACCGCCGAGAGCACCGAGGTGCACGACATCGTGGCCGACTATGCCCATCGCCACCGGGTCAAGCCCGGCATCACGGGCTGGGCCCAGATCTCGGGCTCGCGGGGGCCGGTCAGAACCAAGGCGGAGGTGCTGGAGCGGGTCCGCCTCGATCTTGAATACATCAATCGCGCCAGCTTCTGGTTCGATCTGCAGATCCTGCTAAAGACCGTCCCGGTCCTGCTGGGCGACAGGGAGACGGTCAGGTGAGCATGACGGGCAGCGGAGAGACACGGGCAATCGCCGACCACCACCCGGTCGATCCGAAGCTTGCCACACGGCTGCACCCCGGCGAGCGACTGGACCGCTCCGATGGCGGCCAGGTGCCGCGGGTCTCCATCGTCATTCCCACCTATCGCGACGATCCCGGACCACTCATTTCCGCCCTCGCCGAAAGCGAAGGTGCGGTGCACGCCGAAATCATCATCTATGATGATGGCACCGGCGACAGCATGCTGACCAACAAGGTCTGCGACGCGCTGAGGGTCTATCCGGGGCCCTATGGCCTGGTCACGGGATTAAAGAATGCCGGGCGCGCCCATGTGCGCAACCGCCTGGCGGAACTGGCATCGACGGACTGGATCCTGTTCCTGGATGCCGACATGCTGCCCGACGATGCGCTCTTCCTGCGCCGCTATCTCGACCATATCGAACTCGACCCCGAGCCCCGCCTGATTGTTGGCGGCCATTCTGTCCAGACGGTGAAGCGAAGCCGCGCCAACATGCTCCACTACAGCCAGTCCGTGGCCGGGGAGAGCCCCCGCGCCGCGGTGCGCCAGGAGCAGCCGGGACGCTATGTGGCCACCGGCAACCTGCTGGTCCATCGCACGGTCTTCGACCAGGTGGGGTTCGATCCGTCCTTCACCGGCTGGGGCTGGGAGGACACCGATTGGGGGCTCAGCGTGGCGGAGCGCTTCCGCGTCCAGCACATCGACAACCCGGCCTCCCATCTCGGCCTTCTGTCCAATCGCGAGCTCCTGCGCCGGTATGAAAGCTCCGGGGAGAATTTCCGCCGCCTGCAGGCCAAGCATCCCCAAGCCACTGCGAAAATGCCGCTCAGCCGCGCGGTCCGCATGGCCGAAAGACTGCCCGCCAAGGGGCTTGTCGCGCGCATCTGCCGGGCCCTCGCCCTCGATGTGACAGGCCTCGTCCCGGTGTCGCTGCGCCGCATGGGGCTGAAGACCGCACGCGCCATCGCCTACGCCAAATGCCCGCCGGTGGCGCGCGCTGAGCCATGACCCAGACCGTTCAGCCCTACACGCCGCGCACGGGGCCGCTGGCGAAAATCCTGCGTCGCCTGGTCCAGTACCGCACCGCCGCACCGATCCGCGAAGACTTCGAGCGCCCAGTCGTCTCCTTCACCTTCGATGACTTCCCCGCCAGCGCCGCCAGGGCCGGCGCAGAGATCCTGGAAGACCATGGCGCGCGCGGAACCTTCTATGCCGCCACGGGACTGTTCGGGAAAGACACCGTCTCCGGCCGGGTCGTGACGGCAGAGGAGGTGCGCGACCTCTTCGACCGCGGCCATGAGATCGGCGCCCACTCCCACGGCCATTTCGATTTCTCCAACGCAAGGCCTGACACGCTGGGCGGGGATATCGACAAGAACCTCGCCGTCCTGTCTGAGGTGCTGGGCCAGACCCCCATTCCGAGCTTTGCCTTCCCCTACGGTGAAGCCCGTGTCGCGCTGAAGAAGCAGCTCGCGGAGCGGTTCCGGACCTCCCGCGGTATCCTTGGCGGGATCAATCGCAAGCGGTCTGACCGGATGCAGCTGCGCGCGGTGGAGTTGTCGCCGGAGGCCGGGAAGCTGGAACGGGCCCACCGCATGCTCGAGGCCGTGGCCCGGCGACCGGGCTGGCTGGTCTTCTTCACCCATGATGTCAGCCCGGATCCGAGCGCCTATGGCATCACGCCGGAAAACTTCCGCCAACTGGTTGGTGAGGTCCGCCGTCGTGGCTATGAGATACTGCCCGTGGGACAGGTGGGGGTCCGATGACTGACACACCGCAGATCGCCGTCGTCATACCGACCCTGGGCCGGCCCGACAGTTTCCGCCGCGCGGTGCGCTCGGTCCTGTCCCAGACCGGTCTGGAGGATCTCGCACCGGTACAGCTCGTCCTGGCCGACAACAATCCCGACGGATCGGCCGTGCCGATTGCCGAGGAACTGGCGCGCGAGGCCCCGGCGACGATCAAGGTAACCATCGTCCACGAACCCCGCGCCGGCGTGTCCAACATCCGCAATGCCGCCCTCGCCCAGGTGCGCGCGCGCCATGTCTTCTTCCTCGATGACGACCAGACCGCCGCCACCACCGACTGGCTGCGGACGTTTCACGCCGCCCATATCCGGCTGGGATCGGCGGCCTCCTTCGGCCTGGTCGACGCCGCCCTGCCTCCGGGCTGCGAACACCATGGCGCGTATTTCCAGGCCTTCTTCGGGCGCAGTGGCCCGGCGACCGACCAGCTCATCGGTTCCGGCCATGGCTGCAATAATTCCGCCCTCGACCTGCAACAGATCCCGTTCGACGGACCGGTCTTCGATGCCGACGCAAACGAGGTCGGCGGTGAGGACGACATCCTCTACGGGCGGCTGGCCAATGCCGGCGCGAGCTTTGGCTGGGTCGCCGGCGCGCGGGCCTTCGAGCATGTGCCGGTGTCGCGCGCCCGGCTCGGTTACACGTTACGCCGGGCCTTCGCCTACGGCCAGGGCGCGCCGCACAATGCCTTCCGGCGCGGCTGGCGCCATTATCCGACGGGCGTGAAACACATGCTGACCGGCCTCGTCCAGGTACCGGCCTGCGCGGCGGTCTCGGCCATGCTGCGCCCGTTCAACCGGGACCGCTCGGCCTGGTGGCTGGACAAGTCTGCCCGCGGACTCGGCAAGGTGCTGTGGATGCCGGTCTTCAAGTTCAAGTTCTACGGGCTTCCCGGCCTGCAGCGCGCGAGCGCATCAGAACCGCCGCCGGCGGGCGAAACCGGGCCTGCGAAGTGAGCCCCATGGCGAGCTTGGCCGCCACCGCCACATAGGTCGCCCAGAGCAGGGAATTCTGCTTCAGGATGATACTCTCCGACACGCTGAACAGCGTGTACTGGGCCAGGAAGCCGATGGCGAAGAGGTGGCCCCAATTGTGCCTGAGCCCGGACAGTCCTCGCGCCACCGACGCGCCATAACTCAGTATGAAGATGCCGAGCGCCACGGGGCCGATGGCAAGGCAGATCTCCAGCCATCCATTGTGCGCCGACGGCGCCTCCCAGGCGACCTTCTCGCGCAGTGTGTTGCCCGGCTCGCTCTCGCTGCGCCAGAACACCCCATAGCCATAGCCGAGCCAGGGCCGCTCCGCGAGCGCCTCGCCGATCGCCGCCCAGATGTCGGTGCGCCCGGTGAGAGTGGCGTCGCGCCCGAGCAGGCCGAAGACCGCATTCGGCACGAACAGGAGCGCCATGGTGAGCAGCGTCATGGCCGTCCCGCCAAGCCAGATGCTCAGCAGGGTCGCCCGCGCGCTGTGACGCACCAGGAGGCCGAGCGCGAGCACGCCGACACCGAGCAACACGCCGAGCAGCGCCGTCTTCGAGGTGGACAGGATCACCAGCAGAACCGCCAGCCCGAAGGCCGACAGCCAGAGCCTGCGCCAGTCCCTGTCGCCGAGCGCCAGGACGCCGAACAACAGGCTCGACCGGGCCATTTCCCCGCCGAGCTTGTTCTTGTGGAAGAACAGGCCCTGCCAGGCCCCGACATGCACCTCGTCCATCCGCCCGATCGCCGGCATCAGCAGGCCGACGAGGAAACTGCCGAGCGACACCGTTAGCCAGGCGAGACCCAGCAGCCTCAGCATCCAGAGCCAGCCATAGCGCGCCGCCAGCGACCAGCCGAGCAGCGTCGTCATCAGGAGCGCGATGGCGCGCCTCAGCGTGACCGGCGGGTTGATCGACCAGGCGACCGAGGCGAAGACGAAGACCACCAGCAGGAGGATGAGCGGCGTCGCACTCACCGCCCGCCAGGTGTTGCGCCAGCCCGCCGCGGCAAGGCCCAGTATGCCGACATAGAAGGGCAGCCAGACCAGGCGCGCCAGCGGTGTGTCGTCACCCTCCGAGGCGACGATGAAGACCATGAGGGCTTCGGAATAGAAGGCGATCAGCAGCACCATGGCCGCGATTTCCAGCCGGCCGGGCACGTGCGCGGTGGCGGCCCTCAGGCTCATCCCCCGAACATCCTGTCGACCAGCCGGGCATCGGCGCGGGTGGCGTTCATCACCACGCCGAGAACCTGGCCGCCGGCGCTTTCCACTTCGCGACGGACCCGGTCGATGTCGCGCGCCAGGCTGCGCTCGGCATGGGCCACAATGACAACGGCATCGACGCATTTCACCGTTGCCAGGCCCGCACGCGAACGCTCCAGTGCCGGGGAATCGACGATCACCCAGTCGGTGGCCTCACGCAGAGCGTTCCACCAATCCTCGCGCGGGGTGAGCCGGATGCGCTGGCCCGGGCGCAGCTTGTCGGTACAGAAACGGGTCACGAGGAGGCGGGACCGCCCGACCCTGTGGGCGTTCAGCAGCTTGGCCGCAGGTCCCGGGGGTTCGAAGTCCGGCGCAATGTCGAAGATCGGCGTGGCGGAAAGGCTCGCATCATAGGCTGGGCCGGGCGCACCGAGCCGGGCAAAGCTGCGCGACTGGAAGCCCTCGAAGGCCGGGTTGCGCCGCAGGTCCAGGTCCACCAGCCAGGCGGTCCTGCGGACATGGCCAGCGGCGATCAGGGCGAAGGAGGCGGCCGCGCTCGTGGTGCCCTCGCCCTCATGCAGGCCGATGAACTGGACCATGCGTGCGCCCGTTTCACCGGGCAGGTGACAGGCTTCGCGCCAGAGACCCTCAAGGTCCTTTCGCATATCCTTCAGACGGCTCAGGGGGCGGTCTCCGCTCAGGCAGTGCTCGGGGCAATGATAATTTTCGCCTGCATAGCGCGTTTCGGTTAACAGGCAATTCTGCGTTTCGGTGCCGTTGCGGGCCTCAGCGCCGCGACACGGTTGCCAGCACTGGCAGGCCGCTGGCACGCTCCACCGAGCGCGGAGTCCCCAGGCCCCGGCGCGAGAAGGCACTCCACAGGCCCGCAATCAGCGCCGTCAGCCCGGCCAGCAGGAAGCTGAGCAGCGCGAGCGGCATTTTCAGGCTGGTGCCGGTACCGGGCGCGCGGGCCGGCTCGATCACGCGGATATTGTCGGCCTCGGCGGCGGAGAGTTCCCGCAGCGTCGCCTCCTCGATCTCGCGCTCGGCGAAGCTGCGGACATTGTCGGCATAGAGTGACCGGCGGCGCTGAAGCTCCTGGTAACGCGGCAGGAGCGCATTGAGGCGGGCCTGGCGCGCCTCGATGTCGCGGCGCTGGGTGCGCAGCTCGCGTACCTGCTCGCGCAGCGCCCGGTCCTCGGAACGCAGGGCCGACAGGCGGGCCTCGAGCTGCTGGAAATTCGGGTTCGGTCCGCGGCGCACCAGCCCCCCCTCCCCGTCCTGGGCGGCGATATAGTCACGCACCTGGGCAATGCGCTTGTCGATCTCGCGCACGGGCGTCGATTCCGGTGTGTAGCGCGACAGGAGCTGTTCGCGTTCCAGCTCCAGCGCCTGAAGGGACTGGTTGGTATTATCTTCCACGAACAGGTCGAGTTCGGCCGGGGTCCGCGCCAGTTCGCTCTCCACCACCTCGATCTCCCCACGCACGGCCCGGGCGCGGGATTCCACGCGCAGCAGTTCCTCGTTCACCGTGGCATAGAGCGAGGCGGCCGAGGCGCGTTCGGCCTCGAAATCGCTGATACCGGTTTCAGACAGGAAGGCCTGGATGGCGTCCTCGGCCTCGACCAGCTGAGCCTCGAACAGGGCCCGCCGGCTGGCAAAGCCTTCGGCGTCGCCGACAGTGAGAATCTCGCTGCGAAAGGTCAGGTAAGCCCCGATGATGGCGTTCAGCACCTCCGCGGCGCGCTGGGGATCGGGGTGGGAGAACCGGGTGGCAATCACCTGCGGACTCGGGCTCTCTTCGCTGGAGAAGTCCGCCATCATGTCATCGACACCGCGCTGGAAGACCGCTTCCTTTTCGTGCGGCGGCGCGGCCTTATAGGCCTCGGCGAGGTCGGGATAGACCTGGCGCAGGCCGAAGCGGCGCAGCACGCGTTCCACGACAATCGGCGAGCGCAGGATTTCAAGCTCCGCCTGGATCACCTGCTCGGCGCTCGGCACATTGTTGAAGGGCGGATCGCCGACGCGCGGGCGGTAGATGTATTCCTCGCTGACCGTGACATAGAGGCGCGAACTGGCGGTGTATTCGGTCTCCAGCGTGGTGGCGTAAAACAGGCCCGCCCCGAAGATCGGCAGGAACACGCCCAGCATCAGCCATTTCGCGCGCCACAGCCCCAGGACGATATCGCCCAGGGTGCGGCCCGGCTGGCGGCCGGCTTGCCCGGCATGGGCCTCGCTCATGTCCCATCCGTCTGTCATCCCGGCGAAGCCCGCAGTCCCTGTCTGTTGTTGTCCACTCCTGCCGTAAGCTACGGCAATTAAGAATTCTTTGAGCATATCGCCTGCAGACAACACTCTGAACAGGCAAGACTTTCGGGAGAGCGGCATGCAAAAGGCAAGGGGCCTGATCACGCTCGGCCTGGCGGGCGGGCTTGTGGCCGGATGCACGCCGGACCCGCGTGCGACCGACACGTTTCCCGCCACCGCCTTCCAGGCTCAGACCCCGCGCGATGTCGCCTATCTGCTCTATCCCGGCGACGAGATCGAGGTCACGGTCTACACCGCGCCGGAACTGTCGCGGCGCGTGACCATCATGCCCGACGGGCGCGTGCAGCTAACGCTCGGTCCGGCGGTGCTCGCAGCCGGGCGCACCGCCGAGGAGGTCCGCGCCGCCCTGGAGCAGGCCCTGTCGGGCGAATTGCAGGACCCCACGCTCACCGTGGTGCCGGTGGGATTTGCCTCCCAGCAGGTCTTTGTCGGCGGGGAGGTGGAGCGCCCGGGCATGTTCGACCTGCCGGGGCAGATCGACCCGCTGCAGGCCATCATCATGGCCGGCGGGCTGACCGACCGGGCGCGCTCGAAGCAGGTCGTGCTCCTGCGCCGCCTGCCGGGCGGGGAGGTCCGCTCTGCTGTCCTGGATGTGAAATCGGGCATTTTCGACGCGCGCCTGGCGGAATGGACCCCGCTGCAGCGCTTCGACGTGGTCTATGTGCCGACCTCCAAGATCGCCGAGGAGAACCTCTTCGTGCAGCAATTCATCCGCAACGCCCTGCCCCTGCAGTTCCAGTTCTTCTACGACATATCGGGCAACAATTGACGTATCCTCAGGGCACAATGCCCTCGGCGGCCTCGCGCTCTTCCTTTTCGGCATAATTGCCGAGCCCGGTGAAGACCAGAAGCGCAGAGGCCACGAAGATGGACGAATAGGTCCCGATGATCACGCCCCAGATCAAGGCGAAACTCATGCCGCGCAGCACCTCACCGCCAAGCAGGAAGATCGCCAGCAGGGCCAGCAGCGTCGTGCCGGAGGTGAGCATGGTGCGCGCCAGCGTGCCATTCAGCGCAATGTCGATCACCTTGACGAGCGGCAGCTTCTTGTAGCGCCGGCGTTCCTCGCGCACCCGGTCGAACACCACCACCGTGTCGTTCATGGAGTAACCGATGATGGTCAGCAGGGCGGCGATGGTCGTCAGGTTGAAGTCGATCTGCAGGAGCGAGAACACCCCGATCGTGATGATAACGTCATGGAAGAGCGCCGCTACCGCGCCCACGCCATAGTGCCATTCGAACCGGAAGGTGATGTAGATCATCATCAGGATCAGTGCGACGGCGAGCGCGGTGACACCGGCGCGCAAAAGCTCGCCGGAGACCTTCGCCCCGACACCCTCCGCGCGCAGCCGGGTGAAATCGCCGATGCTGGCGCGCAGGGCCTCGGTGACCTGGTCGGCCACCGCCGTGTCGGCCACCAGGCCGCCCTCTTCCTCACCTTCAGCAGAGGTTGCGGCCTCCTGGGCGTCAGTGGCGCTTTCCTGCTGGCCGATGCGGATGACGAAGATGGGCTGGGGATCAACACCGGTGCCGACCGCCTCGGTGATCTGGACCTCGCCGAGATCGAGGTCGCCGAGGGCGTTTCTCACATCCTCGACGCTGACACCTTCGGGCTGGGTGATCTCCACCACGGTGCCGCCGGCAAAGTCGATGCCGAAATTGAGCGATTTCGTCGCCACAAGGGCGACCGAGGCGATGAGCATCACGACCGACAGGATCAGCGCCGGGATGCGCAAATGCATGAAGCCGATGGTGGTCTTCTGGGGGAGCAGTTTGATCAGCATATTGGTATTCCCTCAGATCGGCAGTTTCTTCGGTCGCGTGGTGCGCAGCCAGGTGACGGTGAGCCAGCGGGTCACCACGAAGGCGGTGAAGACCGAGGTGAGAATGCCGATGGCGAGCGTCACCGCGAAACCCTTCACCGGCCCGGAACCGAGCTGAAAGAGCACAGCCGCCGCGATGAAGGTCGTGATATTGGCGTCCATGATGGTCGACAGGGCATGCTGGTAGCCCTTCTCCAGCGCGCTGGCGGGTGAGCGGCCATTGCGCTGTTCCTCGCGCACGCGCTCGAACACAAGCACATTGGCGTCCACCGCCATGCCGATGGTCAGGATGATGCCGGCAATGCCCGGAAGCGTCAGCGTCGCCCCGAGCCAGGACAGGACCCCGATGATCAGGATGATGTTGGTGGCAAGCGAGGCCACGGCAAAGCCGCCGAACAGGCCGTAGATCAGCACCATGAACACCGCCACCAGGATCAGGCCGATGATGGAGGCCGTGGTGCCCGCCCGGATGGAGTCGGCCCCGAGCGAGGCGCTGACGGTGCGCTGCTCCTCGAAGCTGAGATCGGCCGGCAACTCCCCCGCCTCGATGATCGCAGCCAGGTCGCGCGCTTCCTGGATACCTTCCTGCTGGTTGGCCGCCGATCCCATGGTGATCTGGCCAGACCCGCCAAGGATGGGCTCGCGGATGTTCGGGGCGGAAATGATCTCGTCATCGAGGATGATGGCGAAGCGGTTGCCGACATTCTGGGCCGAGGCCTGGCCGAAGGCCTGGGTGCCGCGTCCGTTCAGGGTAAAACTGACCACGGGCTCGCCGGTCTCGCCGTCAAAGCTCTGGAAGGCCGAACGGATATCGGCGCCGGTCATGATCGGCGTGTCGCGCACGAGCAGATAGGGCTCGAAGCCGCTTGACGGCTGGGGCAGGAGGCGCCAGCCGCGCTCGGGCCGGGTTTCCAGCGCCGCATTGATGTTCTGGGGATCGTCATCGACCAGTGAGAAGACCAGCTGTCCGGCCTGGGAAAGAATGTCCTTGAGGCGCTGGGGATCGTTGACGCCGGGGGCCTCCAGCACGATCCGGTCATCGCCCTGGGGCGCGACGGAAATCTCGCCCACGCCATCGGGGTCCACCCGGCGGCGCACGATGGTCATCGTCTTCGACAGGGCCGAGGCCTTGAGCTGTTCCAGCGCCTGGGAATCGATCGTCGCCTCGATCACCGTGTCGCTGACCTGGCGGATGTCGAGCAGGTCCGGCGCGCCGAGATTGTTCGTCACGGGGCCATTGACCTTGTCCAGGCGTTTCAGCGCATCCTGCATGGTGGACGGATCGCGCAGCGTGACCCGCACAGCGTCGCCCACCACATCGGTGAGCTGGGCGATGCGCCCGCCCGGGCGCCCGTCGCGTTTCAGGAATTCCCGTTCGATGTCGCGCTTCACCAGGGTGAGCTGGTTTGCGCCCACATCATCGGTGTCGATCTCGATCAGGAGGTAGGAACCGCCCCTCAGGTCGAGGCCCAGATTGAGCGCCGATGACGGCAGGAAGCCCGGCAGGTTATCGCGTTCGCGCTCGCCCATCAGGTTCGGCATGGCGAGCAGGCCCCCGAGGACCACGATGAACAGGATCAGGCCGACTTTCCAGGGCGGGAAGCGAAGCATGGCAATTCCTTCGTCAGGCAGCGCCGCGGCGCTTGCGGATCAGGCGGATCGGCGGGCGGCGCCTCAGTCGGCCTTGGCGTCGTTGGCCGCGACGGGCTCGCCCTTGCCGCGCACATCGATGATCATGGAGCGCACCGTGCGCACGCGTACATTGTCGGCGAGCTCGATGGTCAGCTCGTCATCGGCGACCTTGGTCACCTTGCCGATCAGGCCACCCGAGGTCACCACCGTGTCGTTGCGCCCCACATTGGCCACCATTTCCCGGTGCGCCTTGGCGCGCTTCTGCTGTGGACGGATCAGCAGGAAGTAGAAGATCA
>CAZXWB010000039.1:0-14149 GCA_964644395.1 uncultured Hyphomonadaceae bacterium
CGGCGGTTCACGAGCAATGACTTCGGGCTTGATGGCCGATCAGACGGGCAGACCAACTTTTTCCAACACCGCGTGCCAGCGTGGGTCGTCGCGCAGATAGGCAAGCTGCCAGCTGAGCTTCATTTCAATCAGCGCCGGGTCGCGAGCCTCGGCGGCCTGGTCGAGCAGTTCAAAGACCTTTTCCGTATCGCCGCACAGGCCATAGATCTCGGCGGCGTTGAACACCTCGCGCTGCGCGATGAGCTCCTCGGCGATAGCGTAGGCCTCTTCGGTCTCCCCGGCCTCGCAGGCAATCATGCCGTTGCCGATGGTCTGCCAGATGGGCGAGGTTTCATTTTCTATAGCCTTCCGGGCCGCAGCCACCTTGTCCTGGGCCAGCAGCACCTTGGTCAGCTGGTAGTGGGCAAAGCCGGAATCGGGCTTGAACTCAATCACCTTGCGGATCATCTCATCGGCCAGGCTCACCTGACCGGCGGCCAGCGCGTTGAGGCTGTAGTTGGAGTAGGTCAGGTGGTTCAGGGGGTCCCTGTCTACGATGCGCTGGAAAGACCCCATGGCCTCGTCGTAGCGGCCAAAGCGCCCATAAATGGTGCCCAGCCTGCGCAGCGCGGTGGTGTGGTCGGGATAGATGTCCAGTGCTCGTTTGAGGTCGATTTCCGCCCCGATATAGTCGCGGGAGACGACCTGCCTGATCAGCGCCCGGGCAACATAGGCGTCAGCCAGTTCCTCATCAAGCTTCAGCGCGTCGTCAATCAACGCCGTGGCCTGATCGATGGCCAGCTCTGGAGCACGCGCGGCCAGGTTCAGGCCCAGCATCAGGCTGGCGTTGGCCAGACCCACCAGGGGTTCAGCGTAGCTGGGATCGGCTGCACGGGCTTCGTTGAAATAGTCGATGGCCTGCTCCTGGCTTTCCACCGATACCAGGCCCTGCAGGTATTTGCCCTGCTGGAAGGCCCGATAGGCTTCGGCCACCACCTCGCGCTGTTCCGGTTCTTCAGAGATGTCGAGCAGCTGCGCTTCCAGCTCCTTCACCACCGCCCGGGCAATTTCGTCCTGCACCTGCAGGATGTTCGTGAGCTGACGGTCGAAGTTGGCCGACCAAAGGGTTTGACCCCGGTCGGCGTCGATCAGGTTGGTGCTGATCCGGATGTTGTTGTCCACCGCCCGCACCGTGCCTTCCAGGATGGTGCCTACTCCCAGGGTCTTGCCAATGGTTCTGAAGTCGCCGGTGTGGTCCTTGAACTGGAAAGCAGAGGTTCGACCGGTGACCTTGAGGTCGGTGTTGCGTGACAGCAGGTTGAGCAGCTCGACGGTCATGCCTTCAGCAAAGTACTCCTGGTCCCGGCGGGCACTCATGTCGGCAAACGGCAGCACCGCGATGGCCCGCAGCTGCTCGCCGCGGATGGCGTCAGACTGCCAGATTTTCTCCAGCACGAAGTAGCTGACCACGAGCACCAGCGCCCCCATGATGACGAGGTCTGTCTTGCGACCGGCGCGGGCCTTGAAGCGGATTTCTTCTGAACTATCAACGCCGTCTTCGCGCCTGATCCCTTCAGGGGTAAGCTCGAACATCCAGGCGACGATCAGGGCTATGGGAAGACCGGCGGCCAGGGACAACACGATGGCCCGCATAGCCCAGTCAGGGCCGGAGAAGGCTTCCAGCAGCAGGTCGGCCGCTTCCACCAGTGCCCACCCAGCAACCACGTAGCCGATGGCCACGCGAATAACGTTACGCTGTTTGAGTTTCCGAAAAAATGACACCTGCGATTCTATCCCTGTACGGCCTGACGGCCGTCGGCAAATCCAGTGGCTAGCTTAAACGTAAAACGCAGCAATGCCAAACGCTGAACCCGCGCCGGAGCGCCGGTTCAGACAGGTTGACGAGTGCTACTTCTTACTCTTGATGGAGATGGCACCAACGCCGACCCCCGTCAATCCGCAGAAGCGATGCAGTTCTGGCCCACTATGCGATTGGACCCGCCCAGTTTCAGCTCGTTGGCTGCCAGGCCGCAGCCAAAGTTCTGATTGGAAGCTGACACGACGATACGTCCATGACGCGCGACCAAAAATCCGTCGAAGTCCGAATTGGACGACGAAATCTTGATGGCATTACTGTCACTGGACTGCGTCATGAAGGCCAGGCCGTCGACAAACGGGACGATCTCATGCCTGGAACCGGCAACCTTGATGGTATCTGTGGATATCACCGTTACATTGGCGACAACTTTTGAGCCTTCTAACTGAACTTCACAGGGTACCCAGTACAGCCCGGGCGCCGTGTTCTTGTCCAGTTCCCACTCGCCATCGGCGTTGCAGGCTGCGCTCATATCAAAGTACTGGCTACCCAACGCCGTGGCCAGGTTTCCACCCGGCGCGTAGCTGGCAGCGTCGAAGGCGAACGGCCAGACGGCTGGAGCTACCTGTACTGGCGGGCTCGAGAAAGTATGGCCTCTGCCCCTCACCGAAAAGCTGCCAACGTATCGCGTTTGGCCGTTAACCGTCTTTTTGGCTCCCTTGATATCGATATCGCTATTGCTGTGGACAAGTCCATCAACGGTGTTGGCACCGCCAGTCCAGTCAATACCGCTGGAACCGTTACCCTGAGCCCACAAACCCGTTGGACCTGATACCGCAAATTCCAGCTTGTCCGTCTGCTGGTAAGCACCGCCAAAATCGACCGTCACAACTACTGCCGTGTAGGCTTGAGCCACCGCATATTCGTGCGTAGCAGCGAAGGTCCAGCCGCCGTTTTCTTCGACGAGCTGCAGGGCGTCTGTGGTGCCGTCACCCCAGTCAATGGTGGCGTATTCGGTAAATGCATCAAGGTTCGTGACGCGGCCGGTTACAGTGACCGGTTCGTTAACTGAAAGGACGACCGTAGAGGCACCCAGCGCCAGCGGCTCAATCACATAGTATGTGCTGGATGCGCTGGACTGGGGATTACCGGCAAAGTCCGTGGACTGCACGCTGAAAGTTTGCGTGCCAGGCGTCATCGACACCGGCTGACCCACTGCCACTGTTCCGCTACAGGTTGCCGGGCCAGACCCGGAGTCCAGGCAGTCGTAGGCCGCGATGGGCGCATCGTCGCTGGAGACCACAAACTGCCCGTTAAATGGCGAGCTCAACAGCACAGCCGGTGGCGTGGTGTCGATCAGCACCGTGAAGGTGGCCGAGTTGCTGCCGCCCACTTCGCGAACCGTCACGAAGTGCACACCATCGCCGGTCACCAGAATGCCACCGGTGAGCGTTACGAAGCTCGGGGAATCCAGTGCGTACTCGTAGGACACGCCGGGCTGCTGGTTGGTGACGGTAATCAAGACCGGATCCGTTGTGCTCCATTGACCCGGTGTGACCGAATTGCCGTTGCCGTCCTGAAGGTCGATACCAAACGTACCGTTATCGCCGCCGGTGGAGGGCGGCGGCAACGGGGACGCCGCAGCGACGTAGAAGGTGCCCTTGAAGGAGCTGTTGGCGACGTTGCCGCTGCCGTCCAGCGCCTGCGCCAGGTAGTCCACCTCACCGTTGATCAGGCCGCTGCCGTCCACAATACCGCCGCCGGTCCAGGTGTTGCCGCTACCCTTGACCAGGTCCACCAGTACCCAGGTGGAGTTGACGCCGTCGAAGGACTGGCGGTAGAGCACCGCCACGCGGGCGACAACACCGACCGTGTCGGTGGCGTCGACGCTAAAGGCCGCCTGGAAGCTGGTACCGGCCTGTTCAACACTGGCCTTGATATTGTCCAGTTCGGGCCGGGTGTCGTCCACGCCGGTTGTCTTGTTGACTGCGGTGCCTTGGCTGAGCACGGTGTCGGGCGCGGTGTCGGGCGCGGGCTGATAAAACACCTGCACATCCACGCTTTCGAAAATTCGCTGCGTGCCGAAATCTTCTCCCGCGTTGGAGGTGTATTGGCCGGCAATGATGTTGAGCTGCTGGCGGTCCGCGAAAGGCCCGGGATCGGCCGGCACGCGATAGCTGGCAACATTTGCGAAGCGGGTTGGGAACACCACGCTGTCCGTTTCAATTTCCGGCTCCAGCGCACCCTCGTCGATCACCGGCCGGGCAAACGCCATGTCGGTGACCAGTTCATCGCGCGTCACCAGGCCGGTAATGAAGGCGCTTCGTGCCACCTCGTCCGGGTTTTCACTGGTCACATCTACGCCAATGATGGGCTGCAGCGGGCGGTAGTGGACAAACTGCGTATCGTCGTCCGCGCTGAACACGGTGCCCTTTTCGGTGTCGTCGACGCGCGCGACGTTGGGCTCGATCGTCAGCGACAGGGAGCTGAGGTTGGAGATGGGGTCGGTTATGACCGGCCGCAGCGGCGGCAGCGGATCTTCCACCAGCAGCGGGTTCTGGATCCGGTACATGGGCAAGCCAAAATAGACCGAAGCCTGCAGCGCCTTATAGTCATATTCACCATAAACACCCAGGTCCTTGAAGTAGTCCTGCTTGGCGAAGGTGTGGGCCTGACCGGTACTGACACTCCCGTTCAGATTGCGGGCGAAATTGGCCAGCAGTCGTTCAGTCAGGGCCAGCGCCACCGTATCACCGTAGCCATAGGCGGCCTGGCCGACGTAAACCGCGCCCAGGCCGTTCAGGGTCTGCGCCCAATCCTGTGTCGGCTCGCCGTTAAGCATCGCAATGTCGGCTGCATTGACGCCGGAGTGGCAGCCTACAGTAAACCAGATGCGGCCAGTCAGATCGACAGCACTGTCAGGAATTGTCGGGTCACCCAGCAAGTCAGCTACATTGATAAGGTTGTCGGAATAGTTGCCCGTGGCATCACCGCTGGAAGGCAGCGCCTCGTCATAGTCGAAGTGCATATTGAAAGACACCAGGTCCTTGGCGTTATTTGTTGTCACCCCGGCCTCAGCAAGGAAACGGCTCCGATCCCACGGATCGGCAGCATCAGGCTGATCCACCAGCGGGGTCGAGTCCAGGCCGTAGGTGCTGAAGGTCTGCTGAATGTCAGTGGATGCGTCGGCAACAAAGTCATACCCCGCTGACAACGCGGTGGCCGGTGTCAGCAGGCCGCCCGCAGCCACGTAGTTTTCGGCCGCCGTCTGAATATCGGCTGCAGACTCCACCAGCCGGCCTACCGCCAGTTCCGGAATGTTCAGGAATCGTCCCGCAGACCATTTCACCGGGTCGATATCGCCGTAGGTATCGTCGGACAGGAAGTTTCGGCTGACCATGGCGCCATACAGGGCGTTGTCGGCAAAGGAACTGGCAAAGGTCGACTGATTGGCAATCGCCGTTTCGTCACCCTTTCGCTTGAACGGGATGACTTCGTCAGAGCCGACGATTGTGACATAGGCCAGGTTGGGGGAACCGGCCCGCTGCTGCTCCAGGTAGGCGGTAATGGCATTCACCACGCTGTTGGCAGCACCCACATCGCATGGATCGAGATCCCAGGGCGCGTAGTTCACGCCATCAATGGTGGCTACGTCGACCACCACGCCGTTGACCACACCTGGCGCATTCACCAGTGCGTTGACGGCGTTCAGGGCCGCGTCCGCGGCGGCCGCGCCGTCGGACGTCAGTGCCTGCTCGATGTCCGCCAGACGCTGCCAGTTCACCAGAAAAACAGCATTGGTGTCGGGCTGCCAGCTGCCGGCCGGCATCCAGGTTTGGGGCGCTGTAACACCGGTGGTCCAGGTCCGTGTAGAACACTGAGTGACCGGTACTTCAGGAGTGACCTTCACGCGCAGCGTATAAGGCTGGTCAGACACGGAGCCGTTGTAGCCCGACACCTGGAGCGTGAACTCCTCGCCATCGGAAATGGCGGAAACCACCTCGTCCGCATCGTCCCGGTTGGTGGACAGGGACGACAGCGGCAGCACGCCGATGTTGATGTCGTCGAGGGCATCCGGCTCTACCGTCTGGTTGTCGCCAAAATCGACGCCGTCGTCTTCAAACGGAACGGAGTCAAGCGATGCCGCCTCAGCGGTCTGGCCCTTGGCCTCGACCGTGGACAGCGGCTGGTAGAGCAGCAGGTCGTTGTCACCTTGCGGATTGGTCATGAAGACCGCAACGCGGCTGCCTTTTGGTGGGGATGCAATCCGGAAATAATCGTTCTCACCGGGCGAACTGATGTGTCCCAGGATGAGCGTATTGAGGGTGGTAGAGGCCGGAAACTCGATGTTGGCCGAGTCGTTGTTGGCGCTTGGCACCACTTCCACCGCCGCCGCTGTGACATCGGCAGTTGCCGCCGGTAGCGCGCCCAGATTGAGGCTGGCCGCGGCAGGGAAATCGCCGATGGACAGCGGCGGCACCATCACAAACTGCAGCGTGTTGTCGCTGAATGCGCCCGGAGACACCGGCCCGAAAGACATCGTGACCGTGCCGTCGGGGTTGGGCGTCATCACCGGATCAGGTACCGGCGACATCAAGATCGTGCCGCCGCTCTGGCTCTGGGTCATGAACCGGGCAGACCCCGGAACCAGGTAGAATTCATCCGACAGCGTGAAGTTGACCGTAACCGGCGCCACGAGCGTGCCATTGAGCTCAAAGTCCAGACGGTAGCCCACCACGTTATCGGCAGCGAAGGCCTGCGGATCGAGATCGGAAAGGGAAATATTTTCCCACGGGAAATCCGAGCGCAGGATCAGCGACACCAGCAGCTGGCCAAGCGTGAGATTGCCCGGGTCGGCGATTTCGCCGAGTGTTTCTGCAGTCTGGGCCTGCGGGTCCACCTCTCCAACACCAAACAGATACTCGAGGGTAAATGCGTTCAGCAGATCACCCAGCGGGATATCGCCAAAATCGCTCGATCCGGTCAGTGACGACAGCGGCGCGTCGGTGATCACCTGGCCTTCGGCAAAGGCATCTCCCAAGGTGGTGCAGCCGTCGCAAGCGGTGCCGCCCACCAACAGCGAAGAAAGCGGCAGGCTGGACAGCGGCAGTGACGACAGCGGGGAACCCAGAATGTCGAAGGACGACAGCGGGAATGACGACAGCGGCGCGCCGTTCACCTCCAGCGATGACAGCGGGAACGACGACAGCGGCAGACTGGACAACGGCAGCGAACTCAGCGGGAACGACGACAGCGGCGTCGAGGCGAAGGTGGACTGACCAACGCCCTGCAGCGCGGTGATCAGCTCACCGAAGTCTGCGGTGTTGCTGATACCCAGATCAGCACAGGTGCTCTGACCTTCAGCGCCGGCGGTGGCGTCATAGAAATCGCAGAAGTTCTGGCCGCCCACGTCCAGCGAGGAAAGCGGCAGAGACGACAGCGGGAATGACGACAGCGGAAGCCCGGCCACGTCAGCAAAATCGAGCTGGAAGGATGACAACGGCACGCTGGAAATATCGAACGAGGACAGCGGGAACGATGACAGCGGCGTTGAGGCCAGCGTGGCGGCGCCCGAGCCTTGCAGCGCAGCTAACAGATCGAGCAGACCTGCGCTGCTCGGATCAATACCCAGCAGTGAACAGGTGGGCTGCCCGTCAGCCAAAGCCAGTGTGTCGTAGTATTGGCAGAACGGCTGGCCACCCACGTCAAACGAAGACAGCGGAAGTGACGACAGCGGGAACGACGACAGCGGCAGCGACGACAGCGGCGCAAACAGCAGATCCAGCGACGACAGCGGGAACGACGACAGCGGCAGCGACGATAATGGGAACGACGACAGCGGCAGCGACGACAGCGGGAACGAACTCAACGGGAACGAACTCAACGGGAACGAAGACAGCGGCAGCGACGACAGCGGGAATGACGACAGCGGGAATGACGACAGTGGGAATGATGACAGCGGCAGGCTGGAAAGCGGCAGCGACGACAGCGGTGCGCTCTTGACCTGCAGACTGACCACCGTGTCACTGGTCTCGCAGCCGCTGAACCCATCGCCGGCCAGTTCGCCGCACACCGTGCTGCTGGTGCCGGCGTTGGCCAGCCACTGGTCCAGCGTTTCGACCGTGATGTTGTCACCCAGGGCAAGGCCGGCCAGGGACAGCGATGACAGCGGTGAGCCCTGAATGGCCAGTGACCCCAGCGTTATGTTGTCGAGCAGAGCAGCAGGGCGATCGGCGGCCGTCAGCACCTGCTCCAGCGACACGTTCTGCAGCGGCGCGCCGGCCAGCGAAGGGATTTCTTCAATCACCGCAGTCCAGCCGCCCGGCACGCTCAGCAGCGGAAACGACGACAGCGGGAATGACGACAGCGGCGCCCCGACAATGTCGAAGGACGACAGCGGGAACGACGAAAGCGGAAACGACGACAGCGGCGATGCCTGCAGATCCAGCGAGGAGAGCGGAAACGAAGACAGCGGGAACGACGAAAGCGGTGCCGACTCCGGCGGATTCGTGCCGTCGCCTACTACGCCCGTCAGCTTTTCGATGGGGATGTCGATCAACGGCACATCGACGACACCCGGCTGCGAGACGTTGGTGGTAACGCCAAGGATGGCGTTATCGATGGTCCCCGGAATGGCAGATCCTTCGAATGCGCCGATGTCGCAGCGCAGGCCCTCAGGACGTATCACGCCGCGCTGGTCGACCAGCTCGCAGCTCACCTCGTTGGCGAACTGGAAGTTCAATATTCGCTGGAAACCCCCAATAAACGACCCGGCGCTGGCGGCGCCTGTGAAGCCAACAAATACCTGGCCATCTGCGTTGGCGTCAGTTTCAGCGAGAATATCGACTACCAGGCTGACCGTAGGCGATACCGGACGTGAGCCAGTGTTGGAGGCACGGACTTCCAGCGTGTTGGTTGCAACTTCGTAGTCAATCCACGCGGTCCAGACCGACCCATCAGACAGCGTTCCAGCGGGTCCAACAACGGTCAGCGCCGCGCTGCTTGCGCTGCCGTCCAGGTCGATGCCGATGTGCTCCTGGCCGGGATCGTTAGCGCCCTCAGCGGCGCCGTTATCCCAGGTGTCAAACTCAACCGACACGCCACTGACCGTCGGGCCGCTGGGCACGTAGGGCGGGAGACCGTCGTCGTCACGGGATCCAATACCCAGGTTGCCGCCGAAGTCGCCCAGAAAGCCGGGATCATCGCCGATCGTAAAGGTCAATCCATCTGAGGCATTGCCGGCTGAGCCAGGGGTGATCTGGAAATCAAACTGGACCGTAAAATCGGTGGTGACATCCACGGGCGAGCTGACGTATGCCGACCCTGTAGTCGTAGCTGTCTCACTGCCCGCCAGCAGCAATGTGTTGCCATCAATGGCCGCACTGCCCCGGGTGGTAAACGCCGATAAATCGTCAAATTGGGTAAACAGAAGCGGCACCGGCGCGCCGGCATCCTGGGCCGGGCTGCCGGGCAGCAGGGCCTGCGTTTCGGTGGGGCCACCGTTGTCGGTCAGCAGTCCAATCAGCGGATTTCCCACAATGTCGGTGGCAGCCTGAGTGGGGCACGGATTAACGTCGTACAGGTTGAAACCCAGTGCCTGAATGCGATCACAGTCGGCAGTAGTGGTGGAATTGCCGAACAGCAGGCTATTGCTGACGGTCAGCGGCCCTAGGCTCGGCTCGGCGTAAAGCGCCCCACCGTCGGGTGCCGTATTGACCGCCAGGGTGACGTTATTCAGTTTGGCGGTGCCGCCGGCAAAAGATGCAATGGCGCCACCGTCGCCGGTATTCCCCGGACCAGGATTGACGACGTTGCCGCTGATGGTGCTGTTTGAGACATTCAGCGTGCCGGTGGAAGCGATGGCGCCGCCGTTGGGTTCCACGTTGAAGTCCGTTACAGAGTTGCTGGTCAGGGTAGAGCGCGCTACCGACAGGATACCGTCGTTGTAGATTCCGCCACCGTCGCCTGCGCTGGAGCCGCTGATAGTGGAATCGGCGATGATCAGCTCCAGCGAGGCAGCCGTATAGATGGCGCCGCCCTGGCCGTTTCCATCGCCAGACTCAGGCGCGTTGTTGTTCAGAAACTGTGTGTCTTCGATAAGACCGATCGCCCCGATAAACTCTAGCGCGCCGCCGCGGCCGGACACGCTGAGGCTACCTTCACCGACGCTGTTGTTCTGCAGCAATCCGTTCAACAGTTGCATCTGGCCGGTGCCTGGTGCGTCGAGCGTAATTGCACCACCCCCCTGACGGGCCGAGTTGTCTTCGAACACGTCCAGACTGGAAACCAGCGTATCTGCGATGAAGACGGCGCCGCCATTGGCATTACTCTGGTTGTTAAGGTAGGTGTTGCTGCTCGAGTTAAGGGTTCCGAGGGTCGAACGAATGGCACCACCGCCGCCAAACGGCGCGGAATTGGTCAGGAAGCCCGAGTTGCCGATGGTTGCGGCAATCGCCAGATTCAGCGCACCGCCGCCAGATCCGGCACTGTTGGCCTCGAAAGTGGTGTCGCTTACCGTCAGCGTGCCGTCGACAAAATTGCCCGCGCCGCCAAATCCACTGTTGTTGTCGGCATTGTTGAGATTCATGAACGAGCAGCCCAGGTCTATGCTAGCGGAGGTTGATTCCTGGTGGATACCACCGCCGGAAATGGCTGTGTTGTCGGAGAAGTTGCTGTAGGTAATGATGACGTTGCCCGCCGTCCACAGGCCGCCGCCGTTGCCACTGAAGGCAGTGTTGTTTGAAATGAAGTTTGTACCCTGGCCAGGCGGCGGGGTCGGCGTACAGGTCGGCGCTCCAATCAAAACGCTTGCGGCATCATCCGTGTAAATACCGCCGCCATTGCTGCCGGCTGTATTGTTGGCAAAGATGATGTTGTTGATTCTAATGTCTGCAGACGCGGATACATAAATACCGCCGCCATCCGTGCCGGCGTTGTTGAGTTCTGCAGAGCTGTTGGTGATGGTGACGTCGCTGCCAGACGCTACAAAAATACCGCCGCCCGCACCGCTGGCGCTGTTGTTGTCGACGCGCACGTCGTCCAGAACCACAACGCCCGGTAATTCAATATCGATGCCGCCGCCCTGTCCCGCAATATCGGCGCCGGTCACCCGGATCCCCGTCATCGTAAAGTCACCGGTCGCAACCACGCCCTGCACGCCCAGGCCGGTCACATCGATGATGGTGGATCCGGGACCTGCGCCCTGCAGAATCTTGCCATCGCCGATGGTGATGCCTTCGGTGTAGGTGCCGGCCGGAACGACGATGGTGGCGCCGGGCGCAGCCGCATCGATCAGCCCCTGAAGAGGCCCGACCGCTGGCTGAAGCTCAAAAGCACCGATGTCGCAAGCTGCGCCCTGGGGACGGCTGACGCCGCGCTGGTCCAGAAAGGGTGTCGAGCCAAATCCGCAAGTTGGGTCATTGGCACCTGCATCCAGCGCCGGGCTGGCCGGATCGAGGGCCTGGGTGAAGGTCGGCCCGCCGTTGTCCTGCAGGGGCCCAAGCAGAGGATCGATAACGCCCGCACCAGCGCTCCCGGCCTGGTCATTGGATTGCAACACGAGCAGACCGCCTTCACAGCCGGCCAGGTCTCCGATCAGGTTGTAATCCTCGGAAATCGCGAATGCCGCTGCGTCTTCCAGGTTGCAGTCGTTGCCGCCGTTCCGGGCGAGGATGGACCCACCAAAGGCGATGACTCCGCCCTGGCCAGCCCCGCCCGCCTGTGCGATCAGACCGTTGCCGCTGTTGTTTGAAATTGTGCTGAGGACGGCGGAAATTCTGTGGTTACCCGCACTGGCGAAACCGCCATCACCAACGTTGCCGGATACGGTGACGTTGGCCATGTTGACTTCACCCCCGGAATAGATCCCGCCGCCATCCCCCGGGGGGCCGCCGACCGTCTGAAACGCCCAGTCCGGAGCAGCAGCGCCTCCACTGCAGAAACTGTCCCCGGCGGGATAGTCGGTAGCCGACTGCAGAACGGAATAGCCGCCGTTGAGAATAAACTCCACGGTGTAAGTTGCATTTGACACCAGCGGTACTGGGGCGGCTTCAACCGTGAAAGACAGAGTCTGTATACCGGCAAGGCCTCCGGGGAGCAACGCGCTGGCGGTCGCGATGACGGGTCCGAATTCGCCGCCTTCACGAATCACGCCCTGTACTGAAAGATCATTAGGGACAGGGTTTCCACCGTTGAGGCGGATAGCGAAGTTAAAGCCGGACAAGGCGATGTCGTTCGCGGTAAACGACTGTACCGGGCTGCAACTGACCGATGTGAGGTTAGTAGCGAGGAAGTCCAGGTCCAGCGCAGCTGCAAGCGCGGCGTTGTTGGACACAGTCGAGTCGACAATTTCGACGCGACCACCGCCCAAGGCAGCAGTACCGCCTCCAACAGCCTCGGCAATGTTGCCGTCGATGGTCGTCTGGCTCAAGAATGTCGCGGCCGCATTGCCCTCGGTCAACACCGCGCCGCCGGCGTCAACGGTAGCGTTTCCGGAAATGTCGCTATTACTCACGGTGAGGTATGAGTTGACGTTGGCCAGACCACCACCGCCATCCGGCGCTGTGTTGTTTTGCACCGTCGAGCCGGAAAGCATTACTACAGCACCGTTCGAAACCAGCACGGCACCACCCGGTCCCGCCGGCGCCTGGCCATTGCGAATAGTGACATCGTTGAACTCGACGGGAGCGCCCCCGATAGCGTTGAAGGCGTAGTCGATGCCCAGAATCTGATCGTTGTAACCCGTGCCGTCGGCAAAAGGATTCAACGCCTGCAGGATGGAAGTGTTGCTGGTTGGGGTGTATTCGACGGCGTAGACGTCCCCCTGCACCACAGGTACCGGGCGATCGAGTTGGAAAGTGACTGTGTAGCTGCCAAAACCCACCGGACCGAGCCTGGCGGTTGCGGTGGCAATGACAGGCCCTGTGGGTCCGCCTGACCGCACCGTGCCCGGGATTGTAAGGGTGTCCGAAATGATGCCGGTACGAATCCTGAACTGAAAAGCTGTCAGCATTTCGGTTGCCGAGGAGACAAATGTCTGACCGTAAGCCAAGTCCTCCAGCGGCGCAAAGTTTGCAACTCCGTTGTCAGCGATGTTGCCAACGTTGATGTCAATGATCGAACTGCCGTCAACCTCTATCCCGCGACCGCCGTTGGCATCGATGGTCGAATCGTTGAAATTCAGCGTGAGTCCCCGGTCCACCAGCAGCGGCCCGGTGAGCGTATAAGCGTCGTTGGCAATATCCAAAGTGTCGCCGGTGACGACAACTGCCGTGTCGCTCAGCGCAGCGCCAGGTGAATCGTAATCACACGGTGCGGATGGATTGCCGGGTGGGCAAACTGAATGTGTTGTCTGGGCCTCAACGACCTGTTGTGTAGCGGCCACAAGAATTGCAGCGACGAGTGACTTTATGACCGAACGGCCGCAACTGACCCGATTTTTCATTTGCTTCTCTCTTGGATTAACGCCGCAGCTTTACACAGTGCCTCTTTTTTTTTGCAATTAGTGTGACGCAATCGTCAAAAAAACGTCATTTCTATGGGCGCACGGCATAAAAATTGTTCGACGGGGCCTGGATACTGAAGAAAAGTGATGGATTGGTGCCGCCTACCCCGAGTCGTTGGCGTCCAGGTACTCCCGACCCTGCTCTAGTTGTCTCAGGCAGGAATAGCAGCTGAACAGACTCGAATGACGGGCTTCGGGGCGAGTTTTCGTTATAAGCTTGAGACCTGCGATTCAGATATTCGAAAATGGCAAATATGAGAACTTTTTTGAAAGTCGCAATAGCGGCAGTATTGGTTATAGCTCTGTCGGCGTGCGGCGGTGACTCCGGCGGCGGCAAGCCCGCCGGCGAAGTGAGGGCGACGCTCGACGGCTCCACCTATACGCTTGAAGCAGATTGCGGCGAATCCGAAGGCGAGATCAGCCTGTATTCGGTCGATGACGGCAGCGGTGTGGAAATCACGGCGCTGCAGATGGGGGAGAAACTAAACCTCGACGTAATCGTCGGTGAGAACGAGTACACCACGCCGAACCTCGACGAGTGGCAGCGCACGGCCGACGGCCTGAGCGGTTCGGGCCGGCTGTGGCTGCACGATGCCGACGACTACCGCGAGTATCCGGTGACCTTCGAGGCGACTTGCGGCTAATACGAGCGGAACGACTTGCAAAGACCGAATCTACGCAAGGCGATCGGCCGGCTGATGCCGTTCTCCGACTAGAAGCCCGACGATCTGGTAGAGCACGTCTGCTCGGGCCTGTGGCGCCCGCTTTTGCAGGAATGACGGGGAAATGGGGGACGGCAGCGGGATGTTCTGAATCTAATGCGCGCTGTCCCAATCCTTGCCAACACCGGC
>CAZXWB010000040.1:0-5918 GCA_964644395.1 uncultured Hyphomonadaceae bacterium
GGCTCAAACCGTGTGATGGTCGCCGGTCTCCGGATCGAGAAGCTTGTGGGCATGCAGGATGAAGAAACGCGTTTCGGCGTGGTCGACGGTGCGCTGGGCGGCCGCCTTCCAGGCGTCATAGGCCTCCTTGTAGGAGCCGAAGGCGCCGACAAATTCCACCTTGGAGAGGTCCTCGAACGCGACTTCCGACACATCCCGGAGTTCGCCGCCAAAGACGATATGGAGAAGTTGCTTGGTCTCGGTTTCCTGGGTCATGGGATCCTTCGGCTTTTGCTGGGCGGGCGGCTCGAACGGGTTGATCACCGCGTTTTCCTCCTCGCGGTGGGGATCGGGCAGCGCCACGCTGTCGAGGCGGCTCTTTAGCAAGGCGTGCAGGCGAGGACCAGCCGCCAGGAGGCTCTTTTGCACAGGCCGCAGCCGGTTGAACAGGAGAGTCTCGCCATCATGTGTGGTCGCCAGCCCGCCGGCCTCCCGGATCAGGAGTTCGCCGGGCGCCAGGTCCCAGTCCGACTTGCGCCAGAGCACCACCGTGGCGTCCCAGGCGCCGCAGGCCACCAGCGCCAGGCGGTAGAGGGTGGCGTTCGGCTTGGGATCGGCAAACTCCATGTCGGGCCAGGGATTGGGCCCGCCCTTGCGGTGCACGAGGCGCTGGGAGGCGATCAGGCGGCACCCCCACAGCACGTCGCGGTTCGAGACCGAAATGGCGTCCCCGTTCCGTCGCGCACCGCCGCCGGCGGAGGCCTCGAACAGTTCCTCGGTCACGGGATTGTAGACCACCGCTGCGTTGGTATGGCCGTGCCTGACAACCGCCAGTCCAATGCACCAGTAACGCTCACCCCGGATAAAGGAACGGGTGCCGTCGATCGGATCCACGACGAAGACATGCTCGCGATCCCGGTCGCTGTGCGCCTCGGCGGTCTCCTCCGACAGCCAGCCATAATCCGGCCGGGCCCGGCGCAGCGTTGTCGCAAGGCTCGTATCAACGGCAATGTCGGCCTCGGTCACCGGATGGCCAGGCGCCTTGTTCCAGACCGCCACATTGGTGCGGAAATGCTGGAGCGCCACATGGCCGGCCTTGCGCGCGGCGTGTTTCAGAAGCTCCAGATCCTCGGCAGCGCCCGGCGTGGGGTCAGGTCCCGGCAAGGCTCATATCCTCGATGAGGATCGAGGGAGCGTTGGTCGCGCCGCGGAATTCGAGATCGGAGAGCGGCTTCAGGCGCCGGAACATGGCCGGCAGTTCCCCGGCAATGGTCATCTCGTGGACGGGAAACGCCACTGCGCCGTCCTCGAACCAGAAGCCAGCCACGCCGACGGAATAGTCACCGGTGTTCGGGTTGATGCTCGGTCCGAACATGTCGGTGACGAGCAATCCCTGCCGAACCGAGGCCATCGCCTCTGCCGGGGTCATCTTTCCGGGCTCGATGTGCAGGTTCGACGTGGTCACGCCGGGCGGGTCGCCAAAGCTCGTGCTGGCAAAGCCATTGGGCGTGAGGCCGAGCTGGCGCGCCGACGGACCGTTGAGGAGGAACTCCGTCAGGCGTCCGTCCTCGATGATCGCCTTCCTCGTGACCGGCCGTCCCTCGCCGTCATGGGCGCGCGAGCCGAGGCCACGGGCGCGGAAGGGGTCGTCGATGACATTGATGCCCGGTGCAAAAACCATCTCGCCGCGCCTGTCCTTCAGGAAGGAGACACCGCGCGCCACGGCCGGGCCGGAAATGGCGCCGATGAGGGCCGACAAGAGGCTTGAGGCCACCCGCCGGTCATAGATGACGGCGGCTTTCTGGCTGGCGATCCGCCGGGCGCCGAGGCGGGCCACGGTGCGCTCCCCGGCGATCCGGCCGATCTCTGCCGGTCCCGGCCGATCGCTACGGTAGCGCGACTGGCGGCTTTCATAGTCGCGCTCCATCTTGCCGTCGCGCTCGCCCACCGCGGCCAGTCCGAGGCTTGAAGACCCCGACGCCCGGTGCGCGGCGAAGCCGTTCGACGCCGCCACCCAGCGTTCATTGAAGCTGGTGCCCGCGCCGCAGCTTGCCACCTGTTTGACGCCGTCAATCGCCAGCGCCGCGGCCTCGGCCTCCAGAGCCTCGGCCTCGAGGAACTCCGCGGTCACCGCCGCATCACCCGTCAGGTCGAGGTCTGCGGGTTCTGTCGCCAACTCGTCGGGCAGGGCCAGGCCGGCATACTGGTCTTCCGGAGCGAGTTTCGCCATTGCCACGCAGCGTTCGACGAGGTCGCCAAGACCCTTCTCCGACAGGTCCTGTCCCGAGACATGGGCCTGGCGCTGGCCGACAAAGCAGCGCAGCGCCACGCCGACGCTTTCGTCGCGCTCCACTGATTCCAGCGCGCCGCCGCGCACCGCGGCGCCGAGGCCTTCGGATCTTGCGAATCGCGCATCGGCGGCCGTTGCACCGGCTTTGAGACTGTCATCGATCAGCCGCGCGATCACCGCGCCGCCGTCGATCTTCGTTGCCTGAATTTCTGTATCTGCCATGGACGGAAGTAGTGGGCGTTCGGCGCGGCTTGGGCAAGGGGGGTTGGCGAGAAGGTTTTGGTCCCGCGCTCACGCGCCCGTGCGGCCCATGACATCATCCACGAAGCGCGCAAGGGTTGCGGCCTCCTGCGCGCCCTGCAGGGCGTTCCGGCGATCCGCGATGAAGATGGGCACGCCGCCGACGCCCATGGAGATGAAGAGCTGTTCTTCGGCGCGCACCGCCTCGACGTCTGCGCCGCGGGCCAGGAGCTCGGCCACCATGTCGGCCTCGAGACCGATCTCGCCGGCAATGTCGGACAGGACCGCTGGTGAACCGATGTCGCGGTGGTCGCGGAAATAGGCGGCAAACAGCGCCTCCATGGCCGCCGCGCCCAGCTCCTGGCCCTGGGCCCAGCGGATCAGGCGGTGGGCGTTCAGCGTGTTGGGCCGGAGTGTCAGGCCGGCAAAATCGAAGGGGATACCTTCGGCCGCGCCATGGGTCTCAAGGGCCGTGCGCATCTGCTCCAGGCCGTTGTCCGGGTCATTCCGTCCGAACTTCGCGCTCATGTAGGCGCGGTAGTCGGTGCCCTCCTGCGGCACCGTCGGGTCGAGCTCGAAGGGCCGGAAACGCACCGTGACATTGCCCGGCAGGTCTGTGGCCCGGAGGCGGCGAAAGCCGAGCCAGCACCAGGGACAGACCACGTCCGACACCATTTCCAGAAGCAACGCGTCGCTCATGGGCCCGTTTCATGGGTCTTGAGCGCGTCAAGCGACAGGATTTCGAGCGCGCTTTCATGCGTCGCCTCGAGCACTACGGGCGGCGCCTTGCCGGCCTGGCGGGCTTCCTCCCAGCGGCTGGCGCAGAGACACCAGGCATCGCCGGGTTTCAGGCCGGGGAAGCCCCATTCCGGCCGCGGCGTCATCAGGTCATTGCCCTGCGCGGCGGAGTATTCGAGGAAATCCCGCGTCACCCGGGCACACACGACATGGCGCCCGCGGTCCTCCGGACCGGTGTGGCAGCAGCCATCGCGGTAGAAGCCGGTCAGGGGATCGGTGCCGCAGGTCACGAGCGGTGTGCCAAGGACATTTCGCTGGATGCGTTCGGTGTCGGCCATGGGACTGAGTTAGGCCGCTGCCGGTTCGGGTCGAGCGGGGTCCGGCACGGTCACCTCCCGCAGCACCGAGAGATAGCAAGGCGCCGTGATCATGGCGTCGCGGTGGCCATTCTCGGCGAGCAGGCGGTGGGCGGCGGGCAGCCGGTAGCAGGGCAGGTGCATGAAGAGATGGTGCTCGGCATGGTAGTTTACCCAGTAGGGCGCGATCAGCAGGCCTTCCAGCCAGTTGGCCTGGGTGGTGCGGGCCTGTCGCAGGGGATCGTCGCTGCTTTCGGGCACGCAGGCATGTTCGGCAATGTTGCGGATGCGCGTGACCAACGGGAACCAGGTCGCCATGGGCAGGAGCCAGAGCACCGGATAGGTCCACCACGGCCCGACCAGCGTGAGGATGACGGCGAGGATCAGGTTCACGAGCAGGAAGCCGCCGAGCGCTTCGCGCGCGGCAAGGGAGATATTGGCATTGCCCTTCATGTCCGCGGGCAGCCGGCCAAGCGCGGCATTCAGCTGGGCCAGGCGCTGCTTGATGAAGGTCTGGCCGGTCAGGTCGCGGATGATCTTGCGACGCAGGCTCGCCTTGGTGACGGGGAAGGGCGCCGACAGGACGAGGTCGGGATCCTCGGCCTGCTGGGTGAATTTGTGGTGGCTGAGATGGTAGGGCCGGTAGGCCTTGAGCTGCGCGCCGACGGGGGCAGCACACAGCCACTGTCCGACGAAGTCATTGACCCGTCCATTGCTGGAGATCAGCCCATGGGCGGCCTCGTGCATCAGGATCGCCAGGCCCAGCTGGCGCGCGCCGATGATCATCACCGCCAGCGGGATCACCCAGGGCTGCCAGACCGCCAGGACCATGGCGAGTGCAATGAGGCCCCAGGCATGGGCAACAAGCGCCAGGCCCAGGAATGGCGTGCGTTCGCGCAGCCAGTTCCATTGCTCGGCCGAGAACAGCGCGGTGGGCTTGATGCGGGCAACAGCGGCCATGGTTTGAAAATGGTCATGTCGCGGCCGGCTGTAAAGCCGTGCCGCAGCGTGAACTATTCCTCGGGTGTTGGCTCCGGCTCTGGCTCCGGTTCCGGCTCGGGCGTCGCGTCCCCGTCGGGCTCAGCCAGGGCCGCGTCTTCAGTCTGGTCCCCGCCGAACAGGTCGCCAAAGGGGTTGAAGCCGCCCCCATCACCGGTTTCAGCCGGGGTTTCCGGCTCCGTCGCGGGCTGTGGCCGGGCGGCATCTTCTCCGGGCGTCGGTGTGATGTTGCCGAAGGGCGTTTCGGGCGCAGGGTCCTGTGTGGCTTCGGGCACCCACCAGCTGCCGCCGCCGGTTTCATCCGCAGGGGCAGGGGCGGGGGTGCCTTCGACGGCTTCCGCCGGCGGCGCGGCGTCGGCCGCGGCGGAGCGGCCATATCCGAACAGGGCAGCCATGGCGAGGCCGAGGAAAAGAATGATTCCCGCACCGACATTGGAGCGGAACACCTCAATGGCACGCGCCTCGCGGTCACGCCGCAGCTTGAGCACCTGCCAGGTGCCATGGGCGAGGAAGAGGAGCGCCGTCAGCGCGCCGATCCGGCCCGCACCCTGGGCTGCGGCGGCCAGGGCGATCAGCACGGTGGCAGCGACGAAGAAGCCGAACACGGCCACGCCCGTGCGTTTCTCGAACAGACGCGCGGTGGATTTCACGCCGACCATTTCGTCATCCTCGCGGTCGGAAATGGCATAGACCGTGTCATAGGCCACGACCCAGCAGGCCAGCCCCAGGAACAGGATCACGGTGCCGAGGCTGATGGAGGAGGCCGTTGCCGCCGCCACCAGCGCGCCCCAGCTCATCGTCGCGCCGAGCCAAGCCTGGGGCCACCAGGTCAACCGCTTCATGAAGGGATAGGCCGCCACGAGCGGGATGGCGAGCAGGGCGACAATCTTGGCATCAAGCGGCAGGCAGGCCCAGACGAGGAAGCCGACAACGAGCTGTATGCCGAGCCACATCCAGGCTTCGCTGAGCTTGATCCGGCCCGACGGGATGGGTCGCGCCCGTGTCCGCTCCACCTGGGCGTCGATGTCGCGGTCCTGGATGTCGTTCCAGGTGCAGCCGGCTCCGCGCATGGCGATGGAACCGATGGCAAACAGCGCCAGCCAGACAATGTCCATCCACTGCCAGCCGCCCTGGATGCGGGTGAAGGCCACGCCGATGAAACAGGGCAGGGCGAGCAACCAGAAGCCCACCGGACGGTCGAAGCGTGACAGCGACAGGTAAGGCGCCATGTCGTCGGGCATGCGGTCCATGATCGCGGTGCGCACTGCGTCGGCGGGTTTTGAGGCCGTGGTCGCAGCTGCGCCGGTGGCGGCCGC
>CAZXWB010000040.1:6018-13488 GCA_964644395.1 uncultured Hyphomonadaceae bacterium
GCACTGCGTCGGCGGGTTTTGAGGCCGTGGTCGCAGCTGCGCCGGTGGCGGCCGCGCCCGTGTCGGCAGTCGCTTCGGAATCGGCAGCCTCTTGCGGCGCAGGGGCTGCAATGTTTGCCTCGCTGTCGTCGCCCTCGACGGGCGCGGCCGGCCCATCGGGGCCTGGCGCGTCGTCGTTTGTCTCGGCGGCGTCCGCACCGGCCTCCGCGGTCAGTTCCCTCTGCTCCTCGGTTTCCGCTTGCACCGATGGGGCATCATCCTCGAAGGCCTCCGGCGCTTCGTCGACCGTCTCGCCGGTCTCCTCGGTCTCCGTGGCGGCCTCGACGGTCAGTTCCTTCTGGTCCTCGGTTTCCGCCTGCACCTGGGGCGCGTCATCCTCCACGGGCTCCGGCGCCGGCTCCACTGGTTCGGGTTGGGATTCGGGTGCATCGGGCCCGGTTTCGGTCCGAGGCTTCTTGTCATCATCACTCATGTCACTCATCACGCCGGCTCTTGCCTTGAATATCAATGGTGTGGCTTCACCGACTGCATACAGGATGCGGTTTAATTTATCGACACCGTCTTGCGATTGACGAAGGCGAGAATGCCGTCGCGGCCCAGTTCGCGGCCATAACCGGACACTTTCACCCCGCCAAAGGGCAGGCGCGGATCGCTCGACACCATGGCGTTGACAAAGGTCGAGCCGGCTTCGAGGTCGCGAACGGCTTCCTCGATCTCGGTTTCGTCATGGGTGAAGATGGCCGAACCGAGACCCAGCTCGCTGGAATTGGCCGCAGCGACCGCCTCGCCCAGGCTTTCGACCTTGTAGAGCTTCGCAACTGGGCCGAAAATCTCATTATCCGGATCATCGGCGAATGACCCGTCGGCGTTTTTCGGGACCTCCACCACCGCCGGCGCGACGAACCAGCCCCTGGCCGGGAGATTGCGCGGTTTCGTCAGCACACGCGCGCCCTCTGCCAGGAGAGATTCCAGTGAATCCAGCACGTCCTTGCGGCCCTGTTCCTGCGCAAGCGGCCCGATATCGGTGTCCTCCAGCAGCGGGTCGCCCACCTTCAGCGCATCGAAGCGTTCGGTCATCGCAGCGGCAAAGCGGTCGTAGATATCGCCGTGGACAAAGAAGCGTTTCGCGGCGATGCAGGACTGGCCATTGTTCTGGACACGCGCCTTCACGGCGGTCTCCACAGCCGCATCGAGATCGGCGCTCGGCATGACGATGAAGGCATCCGATCCGCCGAGTTCCAGGACGCTCGGCTTGATCTGCTCGCCGGCCAGGCTCGCCACTGCCGCGCCGGCTGTCCCCGACCCCGTCAGCGTGGCGGCCCGGACGCGGCTGTCCTTCAGCACCTTTTCCACCAGGCCCGAGCCGATCAGGAGTGTCGTGAAGCAGTGTTCGGGGAAACCCGCCTCGCGGAATACTTCTTCGATGTTCAGCGCCGAGCGCGGCACATTCGAGGCGTGCTTCAGCAGCCCCACATTGCCAGCCATCAGGGTCGGCG
This sequence comes from uncultured Hyphomonadaceae bacterium, assembly GCA_964644395.1. Classification (GTDB taxonomy): domain Bacteria; phylum Pseudomonadota; class Alphaproteobacteria; order Caulobacterales; family Hyphomonadaceae; genus JBGSUF01. Next base: position 7,515 of record CAZXWB010000040.1, read on the forward strand.
CGGCGAAGCGGAAGACCTGCCAGAAGGGGAAGTTCCAGGGCATGACGGCGAGCACCGGCCCGATGGGCAGGTGGCGCACATAGCTCTTTTTCGCGTCAGACCCGATCACCTCATCGGCGAGATAGTCGGCGGCGTGATCGCCGTAATGCCGGCACACCCAGGCGCATTTCCTCACCTCGCCCTCGGCCTGCGCCAGCGGCTTGCCCATCTCCTCGGTCATGGTGCGGGCATAGCGCGCGGCATTGGCTTCCAGCACGTCGGCGGCCCTGTGCATCAGGCGTGCGCGCGCCTCGAAGGAGACCAGCCGCCAGTCGCGGAAGCGCTCCCAGGCGGCGCGGATCGCCCGGTCGATATCTTCCGCCCCGTGGCCCTGAAGCGTCTCGATCTCCTCCTCATTTGCCGGATTGATCACCTTGAGCGCCATGTCCTGCCTCCTTCCGGCAGCTGTTGAATTCGAGGGCCAGATTGGCTAGCGCGCAGGAATGGCCACTGTTCCGCGCCTTTTCGTCGTGTCGGACCTTGTCGAGGACGGGATTGTCGCCCTCGAAAAGGATCAGGCACATTACTTGCTGAAGGTCATGCGGCTGGGCAAGGGGGCAGAGGTGCGCCTGTTCAATGGCCGCCATGGTGAATGGGACGCCGTCATCGACGAGGTGATGGGCAAGTCGGTCTTCCTCAAGGCCGAGCGTCAGTCGCGCCCGCAGGCCGAGACCCCGCAGCTGACGCTCCTGTTCGCGCCGCTGAAGAAGACCCGCACCGATTTCATCGTCGAGAAGGCGACCGAACTCGGCGTCTCGGTGCTGCAACCGGTGATCACCGAACGCACCCAGGCCGAACGTGTGCGCACCGACCGGCTGGCGGCCCTTGCCACCGAGGCGGCTGAACAGACTGAACGCCTCGACCTGCCGGAGGTGTGCGAGCCGCTGAAGCTCGGTGAGGCGCTCGCGGCGTGGGACGCTGCGGCCCCGCTCTATTTCGCCGATGAGTCCGGTGATGAGGCGGGCCGGCCCTGGGGCGGGGAGGCAGGCCGCGCACCCATGTTCGCCGAAGTGCTCAGGGAGTCGTCCGCACAGGCCGCCGGCATACTGATCGGACCGGAGGGTGGTTTCTCGCCGGCTGAACGCGACCTCTTGCGGGCCACCGCGGGGGTGACGCCCGTGGGCCTCGGGCCGCGGATCCTGCGCGCCGAAACCGCCGCCGTCTCGGCCATCACCCTGTTCCAGGCCCTGTGTGGCGACTGGCGGTGAAGGCGCGCGTGCGTACCCATGCCGCCCGCGAACGGATTGTCCGGTGAACGCAGCAACCTGGCGACGCTTCGGAAATGGCTGAAGTAGGGGGGCGCGCGCCCCTGTTCTCTGGCTCCGCGAGCAGGGCTCGAACCTGCGACCCGCTGATTAACAGTCAGCTGCTCTACCAACTGAGCTATCGCGGAAAGCCGAGAGCGCGTCTATTGCGCATGCCGGGTCGGTTTGTCAAACCCCGTCGCGCAGGACAGCGGATAAAAAAGAGGCGGGAGAACAGGTCTCCCGCCGAGGCATTGGGTGATGGTGGGTGTCTCCAGAAGAAGACAGGGTCAAATTCGTCGAGAATGGTTAACGGGACACTAACTGCGTGCAGGAATTTGCCGGGCCGACGTTCAGGGTCTGTTTGCCACGCTCTGTCGAGAATACATGAAGGATTGGAGGCCCCGCCCGGAATCGAACCGGGGTACAAGGATTTGCAGTCCTCTGCGTCACCACTCCGCCACAGGGCCTCGGTCTGTAATCTTCGGCGCGCGGGGCACGCCGGCGGAAGGCGCGTGGGATACCAGCACGGGTACGCCATGGCAAGCGGACTTGCACGCCGCATTGCGCCGGGCCAAGCTTCGTCATAGAGCAACGCCGATCACCTCGATGAGCGGAGTATCCCATGGTGGACAGGATGGAAAAGGCACGGCGGAACATGGTGGACAGCCAGATCCGCCCGAACGACGTGACCCGGCCTGACATTGTGCAGGCCTTCCTGTCGGTGCCGCGCGAGGCCTTCGTGGCAAAATCGAAGGAAAGCCTCGCCTATTCCGAACTTGAGATCGAGACCTCCACCGAGCGTGCGCTCTGGACCCCGCGGGACTTTGCCAAGCTCGTCGATGCCCTGGAACCGCAACCCGAAGACGAGGTGCTGATCATTGGCTGCGGGGCCGGCTATGAATGTGCCATCATGAGTCAGATCACCACCGTGGTCATCGGTCTAGATGACGATGAGGCGCGTGTCTCCGCCACGACCGAGCGGCTGACGAATCTGGGCTATGATCATGTCGCCTGCGTCAGTGGAGACCTCAGGGACGGGGTCGCATCGGAGGCGCCCTTCGACATCATCCTGATCAACGGCATGGTGGAAGCGGTGCCACCGGCATTGCTTGACCAGCTTGGCGAGGGTGGACGCCTGGGTGCGGTGATCGGGACGGCGCGCCTGGGCAAGGCCTACATCTATTCCCGCGCCGGCGAGGCGGTTTCCCATCGTCCGGTCTTCGAGGCGACGCCGCCGAGATTCAGCGTGTTCGACAAGCCGAAGGCCTTCAATTTCTGAAATGTGTGAATCACCTTCCGAGATTTTTTAATGATCCCGGCAGGTGAACAGTGTTCACTTCGTATCCTGTGGCGGATATTGTCCGGTCGGAATGCGTCAAGGATCAGCAGCGCTACGGACCGGCCCGTGACGATCGGGCGCGCCGGGCAGCGGGAGGGGATGATGGGTCGAGCGATCTTGTACCAGACAGTGGCGACGATCGCATGTGTCGTGCTGTACCATGGCGCGGCCAGCGCCCAGACCCCCGATCCAGCAGGTGGTGTCTCCAACCTCCCCGACGCCGTAGCCAGGTCCCTGAGCGACAATCCCAACCTGCAGTTCCAGCGCGGCGTCGAGGACCTCGCCCGCAGCGACCTCGATTCTGCGCGGGCGCTGGACAATTTCCGCGTCGATCTCGGCGCGTCGGCCGGTGTGCAGAATACAGACACCAATAATCCCTTCGCCTTCCAGGAGGGCTTTGGCGGCCTCGCCAGTGCGGAGGTCACCGCGTCGCGACCGGTCTGGACGTCGGGGCGCATCCCGGCGACCATCCGCGGGGCACAGGCGGGCGTCAGTGCCGCCGAGGCCGAGACCGAAGCCATACGTCAGGACCTCGTGCTCCAGACCGTCACCGCCTACGCCAATCTGCGCCGGGCCCGCGAGGCGCGCCGCATCCGCGAGGACAATGTCGCGGTCTCGCGCGAACAGCGACAAGCAGCCGATTCGCGTTTCCGCGTCGGTGAGATCACAAAAACCGATGTGGCCCTGGCCGTGGCGCGCGAGGAGGGCTCGGTGGCAGCCCTGGCGGCTGCGGAGGCCGAACTCGCCGCCGCAGAGGCCCAGTTTGCCGAAGTCGTCGGTGAGCCGGCGGGCGTCCTTGCGCCGCTACCCCAGCGTCCGTCCCTCCCGCCCACGGTAGACGAGGCCCTGGAATTTGCCACCCAGTACAATCCGTCGGTCCTGTCGGCGCTCGACAATCTGCGCGCTTCAGAGGAGGACGTGGAAGCTGCCCGGGCGGCGCTGCGCCCGCAAATCAGCATTGTTGGCCGGGCCTCCGCGCAGGAAACCTGGGACGACAATATCAAGGACACATCGGTCTCGATACTCGGCCAGGCCTCGGTGCCGCTCTATGATGGCGACCAGCTGCGTTCCCAGACCCGCGGCGCCAAGGCCCGCCGCACCCAGGCCCAGGCCAGCGTCGATGCCGTGCGCCGGCAGGTGATCCGGGAATTGACATCGGCCTGGTCGCAGAAACTGGCCGCCGACCGCGCCACGCAGGCCTCGCGCGCCCAGGTGTTTGCCGCCGAGGAGGCCTATGAGGGCGCCAAGCGGGAACTCGCTGCCGGACAGCGCACCACGCTGGATGTGCTCGACACCGAACAGGATCTCTTCGAGGCCCAGCTCGCCCTGCTGTCGGCGGAACGCGATGCGTACGTGGCGGCCTACAGCGTGCTGGCGGCCATGGGAGCGCTCGAGCCGGAGCGTATCGGCCTCACTGCGAATTCATCCACAGACATGCCGTAAGGCCCTGTTAACGAAGTCCGTCTTATTCGTTAACCGATTTCAACGGCGTGATTCCGATTCCGGGCGCCGGCAGAATGAGGATACTGATGATGGCCAGTGAAGCGCAGAAAGAACCGACCATGGAGGAAATCCTCGCCTCCATCCGCCGTATCATTTCCGAGGACGATGGCGGCAAGGAGGCCGGCAAGCCTGGCAAGGCCAGTGTGTCGACGGGCGCCGCGCCGAGCCCGGAAGAAATACTCGGGCGCAGCACCGCCGCCTCCGGACAGGCCGAGGAACTCGACGATCTGGACGATTTCGCCCCGGCGGGAGATGCCGCTGCGCCTGAGACCGGCACACAGACAGAGACAGAGACAGAGGTGGTTGCGGAAGACGATCTTCTGTCCGATCTCGGCATCGAGTCCCTCGATGATCTCGATGGCGAGGAAGCCGCTTCTGTCAGGTCCGATGCGCAGACGAGCCCTGAGCCGGCCGTGCTTGAGACCGAAGAGGTGAATTTCGACGAGGATCTTTCGGCTGGAGAGGATGTCGATAGCGTTTTGCGCAGCATTTCCGGTGCCGCGTTCGAAGACGAGGTCGCCGCCGCGGTAGACAGCGACGTCAGCGCGGCCGTCGAAACAGCCCTCGCCGAAACGCCGATTCAGCCGAGCCAGGCCGAGCCCACGCCGAGCGATGCGGTGCCGTCCGTGACCGCGCCCCATGAGGAGACCCCAACCATGACCGCCGCTGCCCAGAGAGACGACACCCTCACCGACGACCGGGCCGCCACGGCGGCGGCCGGAGCAATGGCCAAGCTGATCGGCCGCATGGACCTCGGCGGCGAACAGACGCTGGAAGGTCTCGTGCGCGAGATGCTGAAACCGATGATGAAGGAATGGCTCGACGCGAACCTGCCGCGCATCGTGGAAGCCAAGGTCGAGGCTGAGGTCCAGCGCATCGCGCGCATGGCCGGCTGACCCTTCTGAAACACTTGAACAAGGCAAGGGCGCTCGGCTAAGCCGGGCGCTCTTTTCTTTTGCCTGAAAAGCCAGACCCACGATGCTCGACCAACACTTCGATTTCGCCGAGGCCGAAGGCCGGATCTATGCCGCCTGGGAAGAGGCCGGTTGCTTCAAGCCGAGCATGGACACCTCGGTCGAGGCCTATTGCATCGTCATTCCGCCGCCGAACGTGACCGGCGTGCTGCATGCCGGCCATGCGCTGAACCACACGCTGCAGGACGTGCTGATCCGGTTCGAGCGCATGCGCGGCAAGAACGTCCTCTGGCAGCCGGGCACCGACCATGCCGGCATCGCCACGCAAATGGTGGTGGAGCGCAATCTGGCGAAGGAAGGCAATCAGGACCGTCGCTCGCTGGGCCGAGAGAAGTTCGTCGAGAAGGTCTGGGAGTGGAAGGCGCAGTCGGGCGGACAGATCATCGGCCAGGACAAGCGCCTGGGTGTCTCGGCAGACTGGTCACGCGAGCGCTTCACCATGGATGACGGGCTCTCTGCGGCGGTGCGCAAGGTCTTCGTTCAGCTCTACAATGATGGACTCATCTATCGCGACAAGAAGCTCGTGAACTGGGACCCGCATTTCCAGACCGCCATTTCCGACCTCGAAGTCGAGCAGAAGGAGGTGAACGGGCATTTCTGGCACCTGCGCTATCCGCTGGCCGACGGTGTGACCTATGAGCACCCCGTTTTCGACGAAGAGGGCGAACCCGCGGGCACGGAGACGCGTGACTATATCGTTGTGGCGACGACCCGGCCCGAAACCATGCTGGGCGATACCGGTGTGGCGGTGCACCCCGAGGATGAGCGCTATGCGGGGCTTGTCGGCAAGCATGTGATGCTGCCCATCGTGAACCGCCGCATTCCGATTGTGGCGGACGAGCACGCCGACCCGGAAAAGGGCTCCGGCGCGG
>CAZXWB010000041.1:0-10204 GCA_964644395.1 uncultured Hyphomonadaceae bacterium
CGACCCCCTGATTACAAATCAGGTGCTCTACCAGCTGAGCTAAGCCGGCCGCTGGTCTTGGACCCTTCCTCTACGCCGCGCCGGGGCCGGTGGCAAGTTGTACCGAAAAAGGCCCGGGCCTGACACATTCCGGCCCTGTCCTGCCGGAACCGCGCCGCAATTCCATGGCTCACTCAGTCCCATCAAACGCTGGGAGAGCACCATGAACCGAAGCCTTGCCATCACCGCCCTTGCCGCCCTCGCGAGCCTCGCCGCGACGGCCCATGCCAACAGTTTCCCCGCTCCGCCGCAAGCAGACGCCGCCTATTATACTGCGCCCCATTGCGAGGACATCCGCCTGCCGGTCTATTTCGAGGCCCGCTCGGCGCGCCTGAAACCGACGGCCGTGGCCGCCATCGAACAGGCCCTGGAGGTGACGTCGCGCTGCGAGATCGATGCGGTTGCCTTGCGCGTCGCCGAGGTCGAGGGCGACACCGCCGCGGACGCCGAGACGCTCGCATTGGCGCGGGAAGAGGCCCTGCGCGAGGTGTTGGCCGAGAGGGGCCTGTCGCCCCGCCTGAAGACCGCCGCCAGCCTGCGGATCACTGCGCCAGCGCGCCGCGACGGCTTGCTGCCGGTCGACCGGGCGGTGCAGATGGAGGTTCAACTCTCCGCTCCGCGCGCCAGCTGACGCGCCGTCAGTCGAAGTATGACAGCACCGCGCCGGCGGCCGCAAAGGTCGCCAGCGCGTGACTGGAATCGATCAGCCAGGCGGTGAGCGAATGGGCCGGCTGGTAGGCCATGGCATAGCCGAGCGTCGGTATGGCGATGAGCAGGGCGAGCGTCACGCCCGTCAGGATGCAGGCGCCGAGCCCGGCCACGTCCATGCGCTTGATCACCCAGCCGATGCCGAAGGCGAGCACCACTTCAATGGCAAATCCCGCCACCATCCAGAGCGGGCTCTGGCCTTCGAAATCCGCCGCCGTGAAGCCCAGCGCGTCCATCCACGCGCCGTGGAACATCAGCCCGTACCAGAGGAAGCCGATGAGATACATGGCGAGCGCGGCCAGCGCGACGCCGACCAGATTGACCCCGGCCAGTCTTGGCATGGCAGTTCTCCCCTATCGATAGCCGGCTCTGGCGGATCGCTGCCTGGCCGGTTTATTTTGTGGCCATTGCGGCCTATGGCTCGCGGGCCTGATCTGACGAGCATAATCCGAAACCGAACCGAAGCGTAAGCCATGGCCGACACCCGCCGCATCCTCATCACCTCCGCCCTGCCCTATATCAATGGCATCAAGCATCTGGGGAACCTCGCCGGCTCCATGCTGCCGGCCGATGTCTATGCGCGTTTCCAGCGCCTGCGCGGGGCCGAGGTGCTGTATGTCTGCGCCACCGACGAGCATGGCACGCCAGCGGAACTGGCTGCCCAGGCCGCAGGCATGTCGGTGAAGCAGTATTGCGACGAACAGCACGATATCCAGCGCGCCGCCGGCGAGGGGTTCGCGCTGTCCTATGATGTCTTCGGCCGTTCATCCTCGCCCGAAAACGCCGCCCTGACGCAGCATTTCGCCCATGTGCTGGAGGACAAGGGCCTGATCGAGGAGCGCAGTTCCAAACAGGTCTATTCCGTCGCCGATGGCCGTTTCCTGCCTGACCGCTATGTCGAGGGCACCTGCCCGCATTGCGGTTTCGAGAAGGCGCGCGGCGACCAGTGCGACAATTGCGGGCGCCTGCTCGACCCGGTGGACCTGAAGGACCCCTATTCGGCGGTATCCGGGTCGCGCGAGATCGAGATCCGTGAGACCCGGCACCTCTTCCTCTTACAGTCGAAGATGCAGGAGGAGATTCGCGCCTGGGTGGAGGCTGCCACCGACTGGCCGGCCCTGGCGAAGTCCATCGCGCTGAAATGGCTGGATGAGGGCTTGCGCGACCGGGCGATCACGCGGGACCTGTCCTGGGGCGTGCCGGTGACGCTGCCCGACGGCTCCATCCGGCCGGGCTTCGAGGACAAGGTCTTCTATGTCTGGTTCGACGCGCCCATCGAGTATATCGGCGCGACGCAGGAATGGGCGAACGCCACAGGCCATGACTGGCAGCGCTGGTGGCGCACCGATGCGGGCGCAGAAGAGGTCGAATACGTCCAGTTCATGGGCAAGGACAATGTCGCTTTCCACACCGTCTCCTTCCCCGTCACGCTGATCGGTTCCGGCGAGCCCTGGAAGAAGGTGGACAAGCTGAAGGCCTTCAACTGGGTGACCTGGTATGGCGGCAAGTTCTCCACCAGCGAGAAACGCGGCGTGTTCATGGACCAGGCGCTGGACCTCCTGCCGGCCGATTACTGGCGCTGGTACCTCATGGCCAATGCGCCGGAGGGCTCCGACGCCGCCTTCACCTGGGAGGGTTTCCAGTCGGCGGTGAATTCAGACCTCGCCAATGTGCTCGGCAATTTCGTCAACCGCATCACCAAGTACACCGTGTCGAAATTCGACGGGAAGCTGCCGGGCGCGGGAGAGGCCGGCGAGGACGAGGCCTGGATGCAGGCAGAGCTCGCGGCCGGACTGAAGGAAATCACCGCGCATTATGAGGCGATGGAGTTCCGCAAGGCGGCCCACGCGACGCGCGCGATCTGGGCGGCGGGCAATGAATATCTCACCCGCGCCGAACCCTGGGTGAAGTACAAGTCCGATGTCGATGCCGCCGCCGTCGGCGTGCGCACGGGGCTGAACCTGGCGGTGATCTTCGCCATCATCGCCCAGCCGCTGATCCCGTCAGCCGCCGCGGCGATCCTCGATGCCATCGGCGTGCCCGAAGGCAACCGCAACTGGCCGGACGCGGGCGACAAGGGCCTGCTCGACGCCCTGCCCCACGGCATGGAGATCAGCGCGCCGCCGGTCCTGTTCCAGAAGATCGAGGACGCGCAGGTGGCGGAATGGACCGAACGCTTCGGCGGCGCGGCCTGAATTCGCGCTCAGCGCGGACAGGTCGCGCGTCCGCGCTCGGCGGCGTACCTGAACTGGCCGACCCGCCAGCGGGTACCACGCTGGACATCGGAGACGCGGAAGGACCACTGGCTGCCGTCATTGCCGCGCAGATAGAGCGTGCCGCCCTGCACCGACCACTGGCCAGCCCCGCGTGACACGCCGGCACCGCCGGCCCACGGGTCATTGCTGCCGGTCCGGGAATTGTAGTCTCCGCCAACGCTGAAGGACCCTTCCGAGGAGCGATAGAACACACCGCCCGGACAAAGGTGGAAATAGCCCGAGGCCCCACCCGTGGTGACCATGGACGTCTGGATCCAGAACATGCGCGTGCCGGTGAGACCGCCATCATTGCCCATGGGCTGACTGCCAGACCCGGGCGCGGCCGGCTGAGGCGCGTTGGCACCGGGTCCGGCAGGACCGAAACTTCCGGCCTGACCGAAGCCCGACTGGCCCTGGCCCACCACAGGCCCACCGCTGGCATTCATCACCGGCGGATAACCGACCATGCCAAAATTGCCGAAGCGGTCGATGTAATAGTCGCCGGGCGGCAGGCCGAGATAGGCCATCTGGGCCGACATGTCCGGCGGCACGGTTTCACCATTGACCCGGTAGGCACCGGTCTGGGCCTCCGCCGCCGGAGCGAGGGCGGGAAGCGCCGCCGCCATCACCAGAGCCAGCGCCAGAGCAAGCCCGCGTGCCACACAGCTGCGCCTTGCCGCAATCATCCACCTCGAGATCGTCACCATGAGAGCGTCCCCTTCTGCACAACGATGACACGGACCATGGCGTGCCTCAGTTGAACCGGGGATGAACTGGCCGGTGGGCTGGCTGCGCAAGCGACGAAGGACTCCCCTTCGCCTCTATTGGATGGTATCTGATCACAAGGGTAGAGGGGATCGCTATCCATGGGACGCAAGGCTCATATCAGGACCGTGCCGGACTGGTCACGCATTGAGTGGCCGGACATCGTGCCTGGCCCTTTTGCCGAGACCGCCCTGCGGCAGATCAAGCCCACGGGATTTTGGACACGCTGGAGGCATGCCTTGGTGAACATATTCAAGTCGACCCCGGTCTGGGAGAAGGAGGAGGCCTTCTACGCTCTGCTGCTCGCCGCGGCCTTTGCAGATCGCGAGATCCAGAAGGAGGAGGCGCGTGAGCTCGACGCGCTGGTGGCGCGCACACCAACGCTGGCCGCGCTCTCCGACGATCGCAAGTCCAGCCTTCACAAGCGCCTCTGCCGCCTCCTGGAAAAGGATTTCGCCTCCACGGTGGAAAGCGCCTGTGCGAGCCTGCCGGAGGACATGCGCGTCTCCGCCTTCAGCCATGCGGTGGACATCGTCTATGCCGACCGGGTGATCTACCCCCAGGAAGCACGCTACCTGAACAAGCTCGTTGAACTGCTCGGCATCGACGAGGAAAAGGCCGAAGCCATAGCCGTCGCGATGCAGGAAAAGAACGCGTTCTGAGCCAGCCGGGACGGGAGAGGCCGCGCGCCGGCCTCAATTTGCCCGCTGGCTGACCAGGGCGCGGGCCTTGCCGGCCCAGTCATCATTCACCACGCGGCCATTATTGAAGCCAAGCGCCCGGTCGATCCACATGGCCTCGCCGGGGGTCCAGCCCGCCACCTGGTCGACATGGAACACGCCAAGCTGGTTCAGCGCGCGTTCGATCATGGGGCCAATGCCGTCAATGTCCGACAGTCGGTCAGGACCTTCCTCGCGCGGGGCCTGGAGACGCTTGGGCTCGCTCGGCTCCACGTTTTCAGGGCTGCCCGGATCGTCCGGCGCGCTGAAGGCGCGTCCGTCACCGGTCCCGAGCGCGCCGAGACTGACCGGGCCGTCATTGGACGGGTCCACCGTCTCGATCGTGCCCGTAAGGCCCGTTGCCTGCGAGGCGGTCGGCGCGGAGGGCGCAGGCGGTTCGCGCTCGCCGGCGGGTTCCGGCACAGCCGATTCGCCGGCGGCCTGCCGAGCCTGGACATTGGCGGCGTCCTCGGACACTCTCTGCGCAGCCGAGGCGGCCTCGCGCTCGGCCTCGACCCGGGCTTCCTCGGCGGCGGTTTCCGGATTGCCTTCAAGATAGTCAAGGCGGCTTTCCAGATAGCGGTTGCGCCAGCGCAGGCGCGCCAGTTCCTGTTCGGTCTCGGCATCCTTGGCGGGGCGGCCCGCAGGGTCCGGCTCGGCGGGCCGGGCACGCAGGGTCTGGACCTCGCCCTGCAGGCGGTCATTGTCCGCCTGCAGCGCCTCGATCCTTGCAGCGAGTTCGGGCTGGGCGACGGCGGCCGATGCGCCTGCTGTCTGTTCCACCTTGGAGACCGTTTCCTCGAGCATCCGCACCCGACTCTCGAGATAGCGGTTGCGCCAGGTCAGCTCATCGCGCTGGCGGCCGAGTATGGCAACGCGTTCATCATTGTCACCGGCCGACGGGGCCGGTTTCGACAGCGTCGCCCCGGCTGCAGCACCGGCGGCCAGCGCGCCACCACCTGTGAGGGCTCCGTCCCCGGACTCACGCTTTGGCGCATCCACGCGCCGTGCGGCGGCTTCCGCCTCGGCCTTCGCGCGCTCCGCCTCGCCGCGCAGGCGTTCAAGCTCCTGTTTGGAGGCCGACAGTTCGCTGCTCAGCGCCTTCAGGCGTTCGTCACGCTTGGCGATCTCCGCACCGAGCTCTTCGCTGCCGGAGGTGGTTTCGCGGGCGACATTCCCGGCGGACTGGCGGCTGGCATAGAGCGTGTCGAGTTCCTCGCGCAGCTGGTCACGGTCGGTGGCCACCAGGTCACGCTCCGCCTGCAACCGGCGCAGCCGCGTCTTCAGGCCGACGCCGCGCACCGCCCATCCGAAGACAAGGCCAAGCAGGGCAGCAATCGCCAGGGCCGACCAGATCTGAACCAGGAGCCAACTCATTATCAATCCTCCTCGGCGCCGGACTCGTCCGCACCGGACTCACTACCATCACCGTCATCGCTGATATAGGTGACCGCGCCGGAATATCCGTCGGGCAGCCCGGGCAGCACGATCTCGGGTGTCACGATCGCTTCGCCACCCGCCTCATCCTCAACGCCGCCCTCATCGCCGCTCGCGGGTTTCAGCGCCGGCAGGGCCTGAACGCTGACGCGGCGGTCGGTAAGGAAGGCGCCGGTGACGCCGTCCTGGGCCAGTAGCGGCAGGAGGCCGTTGAATGTGCCCACCCATTCAGGGCCCGGAACGCCGGCACCGAGTTCGAGTTGCACCGCAACCTGGCCCGGGAAGGATCTCTCCGCCGCCTCGACCACCGACATGCGCGCGGCATCATCGGGCACGTGGCCCTCGATCCAGACCCCGCCATCATCGGTCTTCATGGCGGTGATCTGGTAGGGCGTCACAGGCCGGGCGACGGTGGCCGCATTGTCCACGGCGATGATGCCGCCATGGAGCCAGCCGCCTTCTACGCCGAAATCCTCCGGCAACAAGGGAAGCTCCAGGCGTGCCGCACCGCGTACAGCGCTTTCCGCCTGCGCGCGGGCGTCAGCGGTCGGGGCCTCGCCGGTCAGGCGCGCGCGCTGGCCATCAACCTCGACAGTTGCCCAGCCCGCGCCAAGCTCCAGCAAGGCGTATTCCGCCTTGGCCGCCAGGCGGGCTTCGAGGCGCTCTGCGCTCGTCTCACCCGCATAGGCGGTGTACCAGCCCAGAAAGCCAAGTCCGGCAAGGGCCAGAACCGCCAGAAGCGTGTCAAAAGCCGTCTTCATCGACATTAATCATCCCGAATTCGCACGCGCATCACTGCCCCAAACAGATGGGCCAGGCAAGACGGTCGCGCAGCCCCCTGCCAGTCGAAATCACCTCTGAGAGGGTTTTGCCTTTGTCGCGCAACTGAACTAATCGCTTCAGCCCATGGCCGACGTCTCACCCAGTCGCATCACCAGCCCGTCCAACCCGCTGATCAAGCGGCTGAAGGGGCTCGACCGCAAGAAGGGCCGCAGCGAGACGGGCCTGTTCCTGGTCGAGGGCGCACGCCTTGTCGAGCAGGGACTGCGACGCGGCTGGCACGCCGACACCGTGCTCATCGGCGATGGTGGCGCGGCGCGTGAGCATGTCACCCACATCGCGGAGACGGCCCGCGCGGCCGGGGCACGCGTGCAACAGGTGCCGGACCGCCTGATCAGTGCCATCAGCCGGAAGGACAATCCCCAGACCGTCATCGCCGCCTTCGAGCAGCGCCACGCCGAGCTGGGCGCGGCTGCGGTCACCGCGCAGGACATCTGGATCGCGCTTTATGAAGTGCGCGATCCCGGCAATCTCGGCACCATCATCCGCACCGCCGACTGCGCGGGCATGGCGGGGATCATCCTGCTGGAAACCTGCTGCGACCCCTATTCGGTGGAAGCCGTGCGCGCGACCATGGGCTCGGTCTTCGACGTGCCGGTGTATGCGGCCACCTTTGCAGACTTCGAGGCCTGGCGACGCGAGGCAGGGCTCACCACCGTGGCCGCCTCGGTCAACGGCAGCGTGCGCCATGACGCCGCCGGCATGGGCGCAGGAACGGTGATCGTCATGGGCAATGAACAGGCCGGCCTTCCGGCGAATGTGGAGGCGGCCTGCGACAGGCTCGCCATCATTCCCATGCGCGGCGGGGCCGACTCGCTCAACCTCGCCCAGGCCACCGCCATCATGGCGTATGATGCCTGGCGGGCGACGGACTATCGGGGCGCCAGGACATGAAGACCGACTTCAGATTGCTGGTGGCCGATGACTGGGAGGACTACGCCCTGCTCGACAGCGGGCATGGCCAGAAGCTTGAACGCTTTGGTGCCCAGACCGTGATCCGGCCCGATCCCCAGGCCTTCTGGAAGCCGCAGAAGCCGCTGGCGCAGTGGCGCGCCGATGCCCGGTTTTCCGCCTCCGGCGAGGATGAGCGCGGGCGGTGGGAGGTCCTCTCGCCCCGGGCGCCGGAGGCCTGGCCCATGCGCTGGAACGGGTTGCGTTTCGAGGCCCGGCGCACGCCCTTCCGCCACCTCGGCGTGTTCCAGGAGCATTCGGTGCACTGGCGTTTCGCGCAGGACAAGATCCGCGCTGCTGGCCGACCGGTGAGGGTGCTGAACCTGTTCGGATACACAGGCCTCATGTCGCTGGCCAGCGCACAGGCCGGCGCGGAAGTCGTCCACCTCGATGCCAGTCCGAAGTCCAACGGCTATGGCAAGGCGACCCAGGAGCTGTCGGGCCTTCAGGACCGGACCATTCGCTGGATCGCCGATGATGCGATGAAGTTCGTCGCCCGGGAGCAGCGCCGCGGCAACCGCTATGACGCCATTGTCCTGGACCCGCCGAAATTCGGGCGGGGTCCGAAGAACGAGACCTGGCGCTTCGAGGCGGAGCTGCCTGCGCTGCTCGACGGGGTGAAGGCGCTGCTCTCGGGCGACCCGCTGTTCGTCATCCTGACGGCCTATGCGGTGCGGCTGTCCTTCCTCGCCCTCAGCCAGACGCTTGCCGACCGACTTGTCGGCCTCGGCGGGCAGATGGAGCATGGCGAGATGGCGTTGCCGCAACAAGGCTCAGACCGGCTGTTGCCAACCGCGATCTATGCCCGCTGGAGCCGCTGACGCACCGTCAGCCTTGCCATTGCCGCGAAGCTGCGTTCCCCTGATGGTTCAACGACACGAGGGAGACGCTGCCATGGATTTCTCACGCCGCGACATGCTGATGACCGGCGCGGCCGGGCTCGCCCTGGCAGGCTGCGGATCCGGTGAGCCGGAAAATCTTTCCGCGCCGGTGCGCATGGCACCGGCCGACGACACGCCGCCGGCGGGATCAGACCCCCTTGCCGCCCTCGACGGCGTCGCCACTGCAGAGCTGATCGCGAAGGGCGACATCACCGCCCGCGAGGCCGTCGCGGCGGCCATCACCCGCGCCAGGGCGCTGGAGCCGCAGGTCAATGGCATCGTGAACGAGACCTATGAGGCCGCGCTGGAACGCGCCGGGTCCGGGGATTTGTCGGGCCCCTTTGCCGGCGTGCCTTTCTTCGTGAAGGATCTCTTCCGCACCAAGGGCGAGCCGCTGGAATTCGGCTCGCGCGGGTTCAAGGGCTATGTGCCCGACGTCACCGACCCGGTGATCCAGGGCATGCTGGATGCCGGCCTCGTCTCTCTGGGCAAGTCCACCACGCCGGAAGTCGGCCTGATCTCGACCACCGAACCGCTGTCGAGCGGCCCGACACGCAACCCCTGGAATCTCGACCATTCCCCCGGCGGCTCGTCGGGTGGCGCAGCGGCCCTGACCGCGGCCCGCGTAGTGCCCTTCGCCAATGCCAGCGATGGCGGCGGCTCCATCCGCATCCCGGCCAGCTGCTGCGGCCTGTTCGGGCTGAAGCCCTCGCGCGGGCGCACCCTGCCGCGGGATTTCGACGCCCCGCCGCCGGTGGAGATTTCCGTCGTGCTGTCGGTCTCGCGCTCGGTGCGCGACACCGCCTGGTTGCTCGATGCGGTGGAACGCAAGGGATCGGACGCCATCCTGGCCCCGGTCGGCCGGGTCACGGAGCCGGTCGCGCGCCGCCTGACCATCGGGTTTGCGCCGGAGCCACTGATCGAAGCTGATACGGCTCCGGAGGTCGCAGCCGCCATGGAGGATGTGCGCGGGCTGCTGGAAGGGCTCGGCCACACGGTGAAGCCCGTGGAGCTGCCCCTCGATGGCCCGCAGTTCAGGGACGATTTCCTGCTCTACTGGGCCGCCGGCGCGGCCGATTTCGCCATGGATGCGGCGAAGTTTTCCGGCAAGGTGGTGAGCGACGAGATCGTCGAGCCCTGGACCCAGGGCCTGGCGCAGTATTTCCTCGCCCGGCGCGACCAGCTGCCGGCGGCCATTGGACGCCTGCAGGCCTTCGAGGCCCGGTATGAGGCGGCCCTCGACACGCTCGGCGTCGACCTCTTGCTGACACCGACGGTGGCCACGCCACCGCCGTCGATTGGCGAGCAGGGGCCGAATGTCGAATTCGAGACATTGCTTGATCGGGTCACGCGCTTTGCCGCCTTCACCTCGCCGCAGAACGTCTCCGGCGCGGCGGCCATGTCGGTGCCGCTCAGCTGGAGCGCGGGCGGCCTGCCCATCGGTTCGCACTTTGCCGGCCGCAAGGGCGACGAGGCCCTGTTGCTGGCACTGGCCTATGAGCTGGAACAGGCCTGGCCCTGGGCCGACAAGGTCGCGCCCATCAGCGCCTGAAGATCACGTCTGTTCCGGCGGAGTGCCTCACCGGCGAAAGCCGGTGCCCATGGCTGG
>CAZXWB010000041.1:10304-13299 GCA_964644395.1 uncultured Hyphomonadaceae bacterium
CATGCTCGCCGGTGCCCGAGGCGATTTCGAGGATCCGCCCCTCGCCCGGCATGTGGGCCAGGAAGGCGTCGCGCACCGCGTCCCGGTTGCGCGCGATGGAGGGCGAGAAGCGCCGGCCTTCACCGCCGGCCTCACGCGCCTCCAGCGCCGCGGGACGGTCGCCCGCCCCCTTCGGATCGGCGCCGTCGCGATCCGTCACGCGGTCTCGGTCGCAAACTGCTTGCGCAGTTCGGTCTTCAGCACCTTGCCATTGGCGTTGCGCGGCAGCGGCTCTCGCGTGATGAGGATGGTCGTGGGCACCTTGAAACCGGCCAGGTGAAGCGAGGCGAAATGCTGGATCTCCGCCACGCTCGGGTCCATGCCGGCCCTGGCCTGCACCACGGCGCCGACCTCCTCGCCCAGCACCTTGTGGGGAATGCCGACCACGGCGGCGTCAACAATCGCCTCGTGCTGGTAGAGGACATTCTCCACCTCGACGGAATAGACATTCTCACCACCGCGGATGACCATGTCCTTCGCCCGGTCGACGATGTAGAGAAAGCCCTCCTCGTCGAGCCGCGCCAGGTCGCCGGTCACCACATAGCCCTCGACAAAGGTTTCCGCGCTCGCCTCGGGCTTGTTCCAATAGGCGCGGCAGTTCATCGGCCCCTTGCACCACAGCTCGCCCACCTCGCCCGCCGGCAGGGTCTGCCCCTCGGGTCCGACAATCTTCAGTTCAACGGCCGGCGCCGGATGACCGGCACTGTCGGGCCGGTTCACATAGTCTTCCATGAAGTTATACGAGGCAATGGCGCAGGTCTCCGTCATGCCCCAGCCATTGCCGGGCGAGGCCTCCGGGAAGCGCTTCTTTACCGTGGAGACGAGTTCCGGCGATGACGGCGCGCCGCCATAGGAAATCACGTCGATGGAAGACAGGTCGTACTTGTCGCGCTCCGGATGCTCCAGCACCTGCCAGGCAATGGCCGGAACACCGCCAATGCTGTTGACCTTCTCTCGCTCGATCAGGCCGAGCGCCTCGTCAGCGTCCCATTTGCGCATGGTCACAAGCTTCTGGGCGTTGATCATGGACGGCACCAGCATGGCAAAGGCGCCGGTGGCGTGGAAGAACGGGATCGCCACCAGCATGGCGCGGGGGTTCTCCGTGTCCGGCTCCGGGGGCTGCTCGCCGCGGCGCAGGAAGGCGCGCGCCTGGCAGGCGAGGCCATTGAAGATGTTCGACAGGATCGCCCGGTGGCTTGCCACAGCGCCCTTGGGCCGGCCCGTCGTGCCGGACGTATACATGATCGTGGCATCGTCATCGGGCGCGAGCGCGACCTCCGGCAGGGGCTTCATCTCCAGGCCGGCCCAGTCGCCGCAGAGTCCAATCAGGCTTTCCATGCTCACGACCTGGGGATCGGCGCCGTAGTCGCCCTCCCCCCGCGCAACGATCACGGTTTCCAGCGCTTCCAGCCCCTGCCAATGCTCATGCACCCGGGCAAATATCTGGTCATCGGCCACCAGCAGTTTCGCGCCGGAATCTTTCAGCCCGTATTCGAGTTCCTCGCCGGTCCACCAGGAATTCATCGGCGTGGCAATCGCCCCAGCCAGAATCGCGGCCCAGAAGGCCACCGGCCACTGGGGATAGTTGCGCATGCAGATCGCCACCCGGTCGCCCTTAACGACGCCGAACCGGTTGATGAACTCGTGTGCGAGGCTAAGCGCCGCCTTTCCATTTGCGGCGAAGCTCAGACGCTCGTCTCCAAACACCACATAGGGCTTCTCGCCATGGGTCATCCCCAGCATGAAGAGCTCGCGCAGAGATGGCGGGGCGTTCTTGTAGGTCTTGTAACGGACCCCGCCAATCTCGGTGTCCTGCATTTCGAAGGTCTGGCCCGGCGCGGTGAGCAGGGCGTGGGCCTCTTCGATGGACATGGCGGGCCAGGCAGGGGCGGCATCCGCGGGCATGGTGAATCCTCCAGTTTATCGTTTGGTGGCAGGATACATGACGCACGCGTCATTTAAAGTCGCTTTGACGTGAACTCCTTATCAGGAAAAAAGATCGGGCGACGCCGACAGCGCCGCCCGTCCTTTGCCACCGTCTCATGACAGGACTGTCAGGTCACTTCCCGGTGTCGCAGAAATAGACCACGCGCGGCGTGCCGTCGGGCTCGGTGATGTTGAAGGCCTGGCCGGTATACGCCTCGCCCTCGCAGAGATAGCCGATCTGGTACATGGCGAGAAGCGTGTCCGGCTCGGCCGTGACGCCGCCCTGGCGCAGCATATCGAGGGCATCCTCATGGTCGCCGAGTTCCCACAGCGTCTCCAGGCGCTCTGCGCGCGTGAGCCCGCCGGTCTCGAGGCGGAAGTTCAGGCTCGTGGCCTTGCCGCGCGCCACGTTCAGGCCCTCCTCGGCGGCAAGGGCCGTGGCCGAGCCCGGTGCAAGATCGATGGCCTGCTGGAAGTCCTCGATGGCGCCCCAGGTGTCGTCACCGCCATTCAGGCGGATGTCGCCACGCAGGCGATAGAGGGCGGCGCGCTCATCACCGGTGAGCTGCGGGCTGCCGACCTGCTGGGTCAGCCGGTCAATGGCGGCCTGGAAATTGCCGGCCGCGGCCAGCTCATTGGCGGTGTCGATGGCACGCTCGGCGGCCGTCTGCTCGGTGACGACGGGCGCGGGATCGGGCGGCGGTAAGGCGGCTTCGGTGCCGGCGCCGGACTCAACGGTGCTGCTCGCGCAGCCCGCGGCGAGGACAAGGCCGCTGGCGGCGAGGATCAGGTGTTTCATGGAAGCTCCCTCAGGCGTTCGGTTTCAACGCCGTGGAAACTAGCCGCACCGTCGCTGCCACCCAAGGGGCATTTTCATGGCCATGCCGTGGCCGTGGCAGGGTCACACCGCCTCGGCGACCAGCTTTTCGATTTCCGCCAGATCGCCGCGGCCCAGCGCTTCGATCGCGCGGGCAGCGATGTGGTGGGCGTTGAGCCCGGCGGTCTCGTACATCTGGTAGGGCGAATCCTG
>CAZXWB010000042.1:0-13015 GCA_964644395.1 uncultured Hyphomonadaceae bacterium
TGCAGACATCGACGCCGATGCCGACCTCGCCGCGGCGCTGGACACGCTGGCGGCGGCGAGCGGCAGCTCAGGCGCCTCCGGCGCGCTCGACCTCATAAAGCGCGCGCGAGAGACCCTGGGCGAGTATGCCGCTCGCCATGGCGGTGACATCGATGCCATGGCGGCGGAGCTTGTCTCATTCCTGCGCGCGCCGGCCGAAAGCGAAGGGGAGATACGCGCGAGGGCGCTCGAAGACATTCCCGTGGAGCATTCGAAGGCGGTGATGAATGCGCTGTCGCTCACGGGCGGCACGAACAATCTCCGCTTTCATGCCAAGCTGAATGCGACCCTGAACCCACCTTCAATGGAAGCCGCCTGGGAAACCTACGTCTCGCTCGCACCCGAGCCTGACCCTGATAAGCCGCGCAAGCGGGAGAACTTCACCAAGGATGCCGACAGGAATTGCGGCGGACTGCTGCGCGACCTCTTTGCCCTTGTGCCGCCGGAGGGCCATGAAATCACACGCATTCGGGCCGTTCAGGACCGCCTCAAGCGCCGCCGGGCTTTCGAGCGCACGCTGGCGCTCTACCGGCTCGGGCAGCCCATCATTGCCGCCTACACGCGCCTGAAACGGGCCAGGGCGCTGCTGGATTTCGACGATCTGATCACCGCCACGGAGCGGCTGTTGACCATGCCGGGCCGGGCGGAATGGGTGCTCTACAAGCTCGATGGCCGACTGTCGCACATCCTGCTCGACGAGGCGCAGGATACGAGCCCGAAACAGTGGAAGCTGATCAACGCCCTGACGGATGAGTTCTTTTCCGGTGAGGGGGCGGTGCGTCCGGACACGCCGCGCACGAAATTCGTCGTCGGCGACGAGAAGCAATCGATCTATTCCTTCCAGGGCGCCGATCCCGACCATTTCGGCGTCGAGCGGCGGGGTTGTGCCGATCGCGTGCAGGCCGCGGGCGCCGGCTTTCACCAGCCCCGCATGGAGATGTCGTTCCGTTCCACGCCTGAAATCCTGGAGTTCGTCGATGCCGCCTGGGCCCGCCAGCCGGTCGCGCCGGGCGCGGGGAGCCGTCCGACTGCGCCGCCGGAGGCCGATCTCGTGAGCCATGTCGCCCACCGTGCGGTCCTGCCGGGCTGTGTGGAACTGCGCGGGCTGGAGACCTGCCGCGATACCGAAGAGCCCGATCCCTGGACCGCACCGGTGGACAAGCTCTCCTCGGCGAGCCCGAAGCTGGCCCTGGCCCGCTGGATTGCCGGGCGTTGCGCCGAGATTGTCGAACGCGGCGAGGCGGTCTGGGAGGAGGCCGGGCCGGGAGCCTTCCGGCAGCGCCCCGCCGGGCCGGGCGACATACTGATCCTTGTTGCCAAGCGCACCGGCGGGTTGTTCGATGCCCTGATCGGCGAGTTGAAGGCGCGAGGGTTGCCCGTGGCCGGGGCCGACCGGCTGAAGCCGACCGACCATATCGGCGTTCAGGACTGCCTGAACCTCATCCGCTTTGCCCTGTTTCCCGCCGGCGACCTGGTGCTTGCAGAACTGCTGAAGAGCCCGTTCCTGAACCTGGTTGACGATGAGGCCGACATTGCCCCCCTTGCCTGTGGCCGGGACAAGGGCGAAACGCTCTGGCAGGCGCTGTCGGGCGGTGACGGGCCACGCCATGACGAGGCGCGCGGCTTCCTGGCGGCGATACTCGCCAACCATCACCTGCCGCCGCATGACTTTCTCACCGCTGCCCTGCAACACCGGTTCAGTGATGGCTCGAGGGCGCGCGACCGGCTGGTCACACGGCTCGGCACGCCGGTGCTGGACCCGCTGGAGGAGCTCTTGTCGGCGGCGCTCGCCCATGACGCACGTGATGCGCCGAGCCTGCAGGTCTTCCTGGATGAACAGGACCGGGCGGTGGGCGACATCAAGCGCGACCTGGCCCGCCCGGAGGGCGAGGTGCGGGTGATGACGGTGCACGGGGCCAAGGGGCTGGAGGCGCCGATCGTGATCCTCGCCGACACGACGGCGCCGCCAGCGACATCTGCCGGTGGGCTGCTCACCGGGCCCGAGGCGCCGCCCATCCTTGCGGGCCGCAAGGCTGACGAGGTCGCCCCGGAAATGACCGAGCTGAAGGCCGAGGCGGCCAGGAAGGCCGTGGCCGAGCACAACAGGCTGCTCTACGTCGCGCTGACACGCGCCCAGGACCGTCTAATCATCTGCGGCGCCGAGCGGGGCAATTCCGCCGCGGGCATGGGCGAGGGCTGCTGGTACGAGACCTGCCAGGCGGCCATGGACGCGCTGCCGCATGCGGTCTTTGAGGGTGAGCCGGGCGGCGAAGCCGACGATGAGCCCGCCATAAGGGTGTTTGGCACGCCGCCGCCGGCGCTCGGCCGGGACGCGCCAGCTCTGGTGGAGGTTTCCGATCTTCCGGACTGGATCGACACCACGCCACCTGCGCCCGTCGCGGGAGAACAGATCACGCCCTCGTCGAAATCCGATCCCGCCTATCCCGCCCTCGGCCCGTTCGCCGATCCCGGCCGGACGCGTTTCCTGCGCGGGACGCTGGTCCATTCCCTCCTTGAGTTGCTTCCCGAAAGACCACCGGGCGAGTGGGAGACGGCCGCAGCCCGTTTCCTGTCCGGCGTGGAGGCGCTCGACGATGCCCGGCGCGCCGAGATTGCCGGGGCGGCCCTGAGGGTGCTGCGCGATCCCGACTTCGCCGATGTCTTCGGTCCGGGCAGCCGCGCTGAAGTGCCGGTGACCGGTCGCCTGCCGGACGGGCTCCTGGTGGAGGGACGAATCGACCGTCTCGTCGTGCGCCGGCATGAGGTCCTGATCGTGGATTACAAGACCGACCGGCCCTCACCGCGGGACATGGCCGACGTCGATCCGGGCTATCTTGTGCAGATGGCGTCCTATCGCGCTGTGCTTTCGGCGGCGTTTCCGGACCGTTCGGTGCGCTGTGCGCTGTTGTGGACCGATGGACCGCATCTCATGGAACTGGACCCCGGACGGCTCGACAGCGCGCTCACGGATGCGCGAGCCGGTTTGCAAGCCTGAGCCAGGCTCTCTAATTTGGAGGCACACGCAAACGATTCCTGAAGCCGGAGAGACCCCCATGACCGCCACATCCGTGACCGATGACGATTTCAACACGCTCATTGCCGATTCCGACGTGCCCGTCGTGGTCGATTTCTGGGCCGAATGGTGCGGGCCGTGCAAGCAGATGGCCCCGCATCTCGACGCCGTGGCCGGCGATATGGACGGCAAGGTCAAGGTCGCCAAGCTGAACGTGGACGACAATCCCATGACCGCCGGCCAGTACGGTGTGCGCGGCCTGCCGACGCTGATGCTGTTCAAGGACGGCAAGGTGACCGCCACCCATCTCGGCGCCATGTCCAAGCAGCGCATCGCCGAGTGGATCAAGGAAAGCCTCTGATCGTCCGACGCGTCGATGCTGGCGCCGCACATCAAAAGGCGGCGGTGCGACAAAGCGGCTGAGACCGTCGACAGGTTGAGGGCACAGACCACCTGCTGGGCGTAGGCATGTTCCAGTGGCAGGTCACCGAATGTCTGACACCTCCCACCCGAAGCCCGGGCTGGCCCCTTCGCGGCGGCTTGCGCTGGCCGGTTTCGTCGGGACGGCTGTCGCCTTCGGTCCGGCCCGCATGGGCTTTGGCCTGTTCCTGCCGGCGATCCGGGAAGACTTTGCGCTCTCGGCATCGTCTGCCGGACTGATTGCGAGCGCCAGCTTTGTGATGTTCCTGCTCGGGCTTCTTGTGGCCGCCTGGCTTGCGGTGCACATGGGACCGCGATTGGCAGTCGCGGCGGGCGCACTGCTCGCGGTGGCGGGCTTCGCCACCGTCGCGCGCGCCGAAAGTGTAGCCATGCTTGCCGTCGGCGTGGCGCTCGCCGGTTCCAGCGCCGGCCTGTGCTGGACGCCCTTCAACGATGCGGCCGTACGCGTGGTGCCGGTTTCCGACAGGCCAGGCGCATTGTCGGCGGTTTCGACCGGCACAACGATGGGCGTCGCGGCCGCGGGGGCACTTGCGCTCATGGTGGCCTCGGGGTTTACAGATTGGCGCATGGCTTGGAGCGGCTTTGCAGGTCTTGGCGCGCTGGCGCTCCTACTGGCGCTGATCGGCGTGCCGGGCGGGCGCGGAGACCTCTCCGGAAGGGCCAGGTCGATGCCTGTCTTCTGGCGGTCCGACACCCGGTCGCTTTATGGCGTGGCGCTGGTCTTCGGGCTCGGCAATGGCGCTTATATAACCTTTGCGGCTGACAGCGTGGTCGGCGCCGGCGGCTTGTCGGGCCTGTCGCCGGACAGTGCAGCGGCGGTCATTTTCATCAGCTATGGCGCGTTCGGGATTGTGGGCCTGACCACGGGCTGGCTGGAAGCGCGCCTTGGCATGCAATGGGTCCTGTCTTTAGTGCTCTCGGCCTTTGCGCTGTCCATGGTGCTGGTGGCGATCCTGCCGGGAAGCTGGGCCGGCGTGATCGCATCGGCCGGCCTGCACGGCGCGGGTGTGATGGTGATCAGCGCGGTCCTCTCGCTCTGGAGCCTGAGGCGCTTTCCCGATCACCGATTGCTGGGTTTCACCGCGGCACTCTTCCTGGTCGCGATCGGCAGTGTCCTGGGCGCGCCGTTGGCGGGCGCGCTGATCGATCTTGTGGGGATGAAGACCACCTTTCTGGGGCTTGCGCTGCCGCTCGCGCTGACCGCCATCATTGCGGCGCCAAAGACGAGCCGGGCCAAGTCCTGATCCCTCGTGGACTACGTCTTCGGCTCCAGCACGCCGACCTCGCGCCAGCGCTCCTTCGGCCAGCGCCGGTGCATCCAGAACCATTGTTCCGGATTGGCCCTGACCTCGGCCTCGATCAGCGCAGTGATCTGCCGGGTCAGCTCGGTCGTGGCGGTCTCGGTGTCTTGACCGGGCTCGATGCTGAGGGGTGGGTGGACCTCGACGCGGAAGCGGCCGGGTCCGGCCCGGCGGGTGGCCATGAAGACCACCGGCACACCGTATTTCACCGCCAGGCGTGAGGGCCCTGGCGCGGTCATGGCACCATGGCCGAAGAAGGGGATCTCGATGCCCTGGTTGAACTTCTGGTCGTTCATAAGTGCCACGGCGCGGCCCTTCGAGAGCGCGCGCATCAGCTCACGCGTGGCCATTCCCTTGGGGGCGAGCACTCCGATGCCGTAATCGCGCCGCAGCCGGTTGATGCGCCGGTCGATATGGGGGTTGTTGAGCGCGCGATAGGTGACCAGGCAATCCACCGGTCGCCGGCAGATCACGGCCGCCATGATCTCCCAGTTCGCAAAGTGCCCCGACACCAGCACCGCGCCCTTCGCGCTTTGGCCGATTGCGTCGAGGTGTTCCGCGCCGATGACCTCGACCCGTCCGCCCGGCGCATAGGGGTCGATCTTCGGCAGGTGCGGAAGCTCGCCCGCCGTGGCGCCCACATTGCGCCAGGCCGCCCGCGCGACGCGCTGGACCTCACCTTCTCCCCAGTCGGGGAAGGCGAGGCGGAGATTCCTGACCGCGGTCCTGTGCTGTGACAGAAGAGGCCCGATGCGCGCGACCAGCCAGCCGGCGAGGCGCGAGGCCCGCTCCAGGCCGATCCATTTCATCGGATACCAATAGACCAAATCCCAGGCGACGGCCTCCAGGCGCCATTGCACCCTTTGCCAGAAGCTTGAGCGCTCATCGATATCGCTCGGGCGGACATAGTCGGGCCGCTCAGTCATGACGGGCCTCCACGGCGCGGCTGAGCAGCGCTTGAATGACGGAAACGTCCTCAAAGGCGGCGTGGACGGGCCAGGCGTGGGTCTGTTCACGCTGCGATGGGGCCAGGCGCACGAAATCCTTCTCCGTGGTGATCAGCCTCGCGCCACGCTCGCCGGCGAGCTGGTGCAGGTATTTCAGGTCGCCGGTCGTGAAGGCGTGGTGGTCGGGGAAGGGCACGTCCTCGACAATCTCGGCCCCGGCCTGGCGCAGGGCGTCGAAGAACTTCTCCGGCCGCCCGATCCCGGCAAAGGCGACGAGCGGCCCGGCGGGTGGCGCATGGGCAGGTTCAAGGCGTGCGCGCAGGACCGGCACGCCGGATTGGACGAAGGCACGGGGCAGGAAACCCTCGCCCATGGCGATCACCGCATCAGCCCGCGACAGGCCGCGCGCCACGGGCTCGCGCAGCGGCCCCTTGGGAAAGACATGGCCGTTGCCCACCGGATCACCGGCATCAACGACTACGAGGCTGAGCGTTTTCTGCACGCTCGGATTCTGGTGGCCGTCATCCATCACGACCGCCTCGATGCCGCTGGCCGCCATCGCCTTGACGCCGGCAAGCCGGTCGCGCGCCACCCAGGCCTCGCCCGTTTGCGCCAGCAGGAGCGGCTCGTCGCCCACGTCAGCGGCGCTGTGGCTGTTACCATCGACCCGGACCGGCCCCGTGAGCCGGCCCTTGTATCCGCGCGACAGGACCGCCGTTCGCAGGCCGCGTTCAAGCAGGGCCTCGCGCACCACGGCCGCCACGGGCGTCTTGCCCGCGCCGCCGAGGGTGAGATTGCCGATACAGATCACAGGCACGCCCGGCGGGTGGGGCTTGGCCTTGTGGATCCGCCGCGCCCCGGCCCAGCTGTAGACCATGGCCAGGGGCGTCAGCAGCGCGCGCGTCAGCGGCGCACTCGCGCGTGATTTCGGATCGAGACCGCCGGACCAGAAATGCGGGGCTTGCACGGTTCAGGCGACCTCCGGCAGGAGCGGCTGCAGGGCGTCGAGCGTCGCCGTCATGGGTGCATCGAGCGTGTCGCGCCAGGCGGAGAGGTCTGGCATGGCGAAACCTTGCAGCCAGCCTTGGACCGCCCTGGCGAGTTCTGCCGGCGTATCGACAAACTGCGCGGCACCGAGCGCCTCGAGTTCGGCGAAAACGCCATCGAAATTGAACACGAGCCGGCCACTCGCCACGGGTGTGTCCAGTTTCACGATCTCGATCGGATTGTGCCCGCCAATATCCCTCGCCGTTCCGCCGCCGAGATAGACGCCCCGGGCCAGGCGGATCCAGAGACCCATTTCGCCCATCGTGTCGGCAAGGTAGACAGCTGTGTCAGGTCTCGGCGCGTCCCCGCGCGAGCGACGGGCGAGCGCGAGGCCGGACTCCCGCACGATTGCCTCCACCTCATCGCCGCGTTCGGGATGGCGCGGCGCGAGTATCAGAAGGGGCGAGCCCTCCACAATCCGGGCGGCATTGATCACGAAGCGCTCTTCGCCGGGATGGGTGGAGGCCGCCAGCCAGACCGGGCGTCCTGCGAGATCGGCGCGCAGGGCTGTCAGCAGGTCCTCGTCCACGCTTGGCGGCGGCGCAGCGGTTTTCAGGTTTCCGGGCTCGATGATCTGCCCGCGCGTGAAGGGGCTGAGGCCGGTGGCGGTGCGGTAGTCGGCGGCAAGGATGGCTTCGAACCCGCCGAACAGGGCCTGGGCAAATCGGTGGTGGCGCGACCAGTTGGCGAGGCTCTTTTCGGTCATGCGCGCATTGACGAGAGCGGTCCGGGCGCCCCGGGCCCGGGCGCTGGCGATCAGGTTCGGCCAGATCTCCCCCTCGATGAAGACAGCAAGGTCAGGCTGCCAGTGCGCCGTGAATCGTGCGCTGACCTTCGGCGTGTCGACCGGTGCCATCTGGTGCAGGGCACGGTCTTGAAGCGGGCAGCTGGCAATCCTGCCGGCGAGCATGGCTGCCGATGTCAGTGTCTGTGTCGTGAACAGGAAATGCAGGTCCGGGCGGAGGCGCGCAAGGCGTTCGCCGACCCCCAGCCCGAGAAGGCCTTCACCGACGCTGGCGGCATGGATCCAGACAAGGGCGCCCGGTGGGCGGGCCGGCAGGTCGCGCGCTACGCGCTCATGGGCGCGGGCGGGATCCTCCTTGCCCCGGCGCACGCGGCGTTTCAGGATTTGCGGAATGACCAGGCCGACCAGTCCGGTCAGCGTGCGATAGGCGCCGGCAGACACACTCATGGGCCGCTCATTCCGCCGCCAGCTTCACCGCCTCGGCGCCATGCTCCCGGCTTTCGGTCATGGCGGCAGGGACGACATGGCTGAGCCCGACAAGGTCTTCGGCCCGGCGTGTGGCGGCATTCAGCCGGTCCTCGAGTTCCTGGCGCGCGGCCTCGCTGTCAGTGTCGCGGGCCACCTCCATATAGCCGGCGAAGACGATCGCGCCCCGGGTGAAGGGGAAGGGCACGAGGAAACGGTCCCAGGTCTTCAGCCGCTTCGCGGGGCGAGCCGCCAGGGCATAGATCAGGATCGGCGCGCCGGTGCGCCGGGCCAGCAGGATCGGCCCCATGCCGGCACGCTGCCGGGGCCCGCGCGGGCCATCGGGCGTGATACACAGCCGTCCGCCACCGCGCAGCCAGTCGCTGGCCGCGCGGATCGCTTCCCGCCCGCCCTTGTCCTTGCGCTTGCGACGATTGGTCGATGAGCCGCGAATCGGTTTCAGGCCGAGCCAGCGGATCGCCCTGGCGACGAACTCGCCGTCCCGTGACAGGGAAATCAGCATCGCGCCGGGCGTTCCGTCCTGTCGCCAGCGTCGCATCTGCTTCGTCCATCCGGCGGGCAGGAGCAGGATCCGGGAATGCCATCCGGCCACGATCACGCCGCCATCCTCCCGCCAGCGCGTAGCCGCTTCGCCATCGCCCTCGATGGTCCAGCGCCCCGTGCGGGTGACGAGCGCCATCCAGAGCCAGATCAGGAAGGCGAGCGTGTACTGTACGGGCGGCGAGCGGAAGATTGCAGTCATTTCCATCCGGCATGTAGCGGTAATGGCGCTGACAAACTATAGCTGCGAAGCAGTTTCCGCCAGTTGCGTACTGATCAGGCATGCCCAAACGCAAGAAGAAGACACCGCCGCCGGTCCTCGACCTCGGCGTGCCCGCAGACCGCCGGCGAGCACGGCGCGATCTGGTCTGGGGCGATCACGGCTTCCTGCGGGCAAGGTTTCGCAATCTGCACCGGCTCTCCGACGAGATGTGGCGCTCCAACCAGCCGGGCCCGCGGCAGGTGCTTGCCCATACCCGTGAGCGCGGCATCCGGACCGTCATCAATCTGCGCGGCGCCAGTTCCAGGGGCTACTACCTGCTGGAGAAGGAGGCCTGCGAGGAAGCGGGCATCACGCTGGTGGACTTCCAGGTCTTCTCGCGCGACACGCCGACCCGCGAGACGATTTTCGCGGCGCGGGATCTCTTTCAGTCGATTACATATCCGGCGCTCATGCACTGCAAATCCGGCGCAGACCGTGCGGGCCTCATGGGCGTGCTTTACATGCATTTCCGCCAGGGCCTGCCGATCGAGCAGGCGATGGAACAACTCTCGCTGAAATATCTCCACGTCAGGCAGGGCAAGACCGGTCTGCTCGATTTCTTCTTCCAGTCCTATCTCGATTTCGCTGCTGCGACGCCCGTGAGCTTCTCCGAATGGGTTGCGGACCACTATGACCGGCTGGCGGTGAAGGAAGCTTTCCTCAAGGATTTCAACAAGGGTATCCAGTGGGACCGGGTGCTGCGCCGGGAATAGCGGTCCGGGCAGGGTGTCGCAGGTGCAGGAACTTTCCAGCGGGCCATGGGTTGTCTATCGCGTGCGGTATATTTCGCACGCCAAGATTGGAGACATCCCGATGGATTATGGAAACATTATTTATGTTCTTGCCGGCGTGACGCTGATTGGTGCCATTGCTGGCGCCGCCTTCACGCTCTTTCGCACGCAGAAGGCGATCGAAGACGAAGACAAGTGACACGGTATTGCGGTCGGCCGCAGACGGGTCGCATCCCGCCGGCCGATACGCATATCACCGAATTGAAAAAGCTCGGAAAATGCTGAAGCCTCCCTCACAAGCTGAAGGAGGCTTTTCATGTTCGGTGTTGATCCCCTTGCCATCGGTGCCCTTGCGGGCTTTGGCGTGCTCCTGCTCATCTGTATCGGCATCACGGTCTGGTTTGTCGGAAAGGTCATGAAGGCCGAACCCGCTGAGGCGCCGAAACTCCCCGACGACGATTCCTGAATGACTGTTCAGCCAGTAGGGCAAAGATGAACAGAATATAACCTGTTCATCCCGCAGTCGTTCATGTCGGTTCAGGCAGTCAGACCGGGCCGGTTCGGGACGGTGGCGCCTGGGAGTTGGGGACGCACGCGGGACGCCGAAACGGGACCGATCCGGACCGGCACCTGCCCCTGCGACACGTCGATCATTCCACAGTCCTGCGCCGATTGGAGTCTGGTCACCTGCGAGAAATCGTGGAAGTGTCGATAGTGCGTTGACAGACAGAAGGGGAGACGCGTGATGAAGAAGACCCTGCTGGCCGGTGTGATGGCCCTCGGACTGGCCGCCTGTGGTGGCGGCGGAAAGGCCGAACTTGTGAAAGCCTGCGTCGACTCCGGTGAGGATGAGCAGATCTGTAACTGCATGGGCGACAAGCTTGAAGCCGATCTCGATTCCGGCACGTTCAAGAAGGTGGCCAAGGCGATGGCCGCCGGCGAGGAGAAGGGCCAGGAAATGATCGAGAACATGCCCGCAGATGAACAGGGCGAGGTGATGACCGCCATGATGGGCGCCGGCATGTCCTGCCAGATGGGCGCGGCGGAATAGCCCTCGCGAGCGATTGCAATGTTGTGGGGCGGTCACAGGCGTGGTCGCCCCGGTCTTTTGTTCACCTCGGCAATTGCTTGCAAGGGCATCTGGGGGATAAAGGTGGTTGAGGAACCTGCAGCTCGTCGCTGCCATCCCAGGGGAATGCGCCATGAAAGTCTTCTTGATCAACAGTTTCCGTTCGATGGTCTACATCGCGTTTTTCGTGATTGTCGGCGTCTTTGCCTATCTCGGCTATTTCAACCGCGCCGTTGCCGCGCAGGAATTCGGCCTGTCGCAGAACCTGGCCGGCTTCATCGCTCTCCTGATCGGGGCCGGGATCGGTTATGTGGTCGGCTCGGTGGTCTGCGGGCTGATCGCGACCATTCTCGACATCCGAGATGACATCAATGACCGCCTGCCGGATGCCCGCGAGGACTGATCAGGCGAGTTGCATGTCCACCAGACGGGCATAGGCGCCGCCTGCCGCCATCAATGCCTCGTGCGAGCCGGTCTCGATGACCCGGCCGGCATCCATGACGAGGATCCGGTCAGCAGATTTCACGGTCGACAGCCGGTGGGCGATGATCACCACGGTCCGCCCGGCGGCAACCGTTTCAAGCGCGGCCTGGACCCTGGCTTCGCTTTCGGCATCCAGCGCACTCGTCGCCTCATCGAGCAACAGCACCGGCGCATCGCGCAGAAAGGCCCGAGCCAGCGCCACGCGCTGGCGCTGACCGCCCGACAGGTTTCGCCCACCTTCGCCGACGCGGGTGGCATAGCCCCCCGGAAGGGCGCAGATGAAATCATGGGCATGGGCCGATCGCACTGCGGCTTCGATCTCCTCGGCGGAGGCACCGAGGCGCCCGAGGGCGATGTTGGCGGCCACTGTATCATCGAACAACGCATTGCCCTGTTCCACCAGCGCCAGATTGGCCCGCAGGCTTGCGCCTGTCACCGAGCGCACATCGGTCCCGTCCAGGCAGACGCGGCCATTGGTGGGGTCATAGAGGCGCAGGATGAGGTTGAAGAGCGTCGATTTCCCGGCCCCCGAAGCCCCGACAATGGCCACGGTCTCGCCCGGCGCGATGGTGAAGCTCACATCCCGGAGGACGGGTTCGCCGCTGCCATAGGCGAAGCTGACGGCATCGAAGCTGATCTCGCCCCTTATGCGCCCGAGGTCGCGGGCATCCGGCGCATCCGCCATGGCCTGGGTCGCATCGAGCACCTCGAACACCCGGTCGGCCGCCGCGCCACCTTCCTGGGCCACGGCATTGAGCGTGCCCAAGGCGCGCAGTTCCGGCGCGATGATGCCAAGCGCGCCGATGATGCCGAGCAGAGCACCGAGCGATGACCCGCCCGCGGCGATCTGCCAGGCCGAGACACCGAGGATCAGCGCGAGCGCCAGGCCGCCGACAACCTCGAGAATCGGATCGACGGCGGCCTTGTCGCGCAGCACTTTCAGGAAAAGTCTTGAACGCTCGGCAAAGCCGGCGGCGGCGCGGGTTTTCTGATAGTCTTCCAGGCCATAGGCCTTGACCGCCCGCGCCGACTGGAAGCCCTCCGAGAGCAGTGACGTCACCTCGCCGATCTGGCCCTGGGCGCGCCGGGCGCGCCTGCGCACGCGGTTACCGAGCGCGATCACGGGCGCAAAGGCGAGGGGATAGGCGATGACCAGTATGAGTGTCAGCTTCCAGTCGAGCACCAGCATGTAGATGAACACGCCGATCACGGTCAGCAGGCTCTTGGTGAAATTGTTGGCAAAGCGCAGGCCTGCGTCGCGGATCGCGTTCACGTCATTGATGAAGCGCGACACGAAGCCGCCGCTGGCGGCATCCGACAGGCGGGCAAAGTCGCCATCGGTGAGGTGGGCGAACTGGGCATCCTGGATGTCGATGAGGGCGCGCTGGACGCCGGTATTGTTGGCAAGCGTCATTCCGTAGAGCGACAAGGCGCGCCCGAGCGAGCAGGCGATGATCAGGCCCGCGGCGAGCCAGACCCAGCCGGTCCCGGTTGTCTCCTCCCGGATTGCGCCTTCGATACCAGCCCCGACAAAGGCCAGCACGCTGACATAGGCGGTGGCGAAACCGGCCGTGAGCACGGCGAGCAGCGTGCCGAGGGCGAACCATTTCAGTTGCGGACGGAAGAACCGCCCGGCCAGGCGCCCAAGCGCGGCGCGTTGTGGCAGCTTGTCGTGACCGATTTCAGGCTCGGACATCGCTCAGGCCTCCGCAAGCTCAACCTCATGCTGAGGTGCTCGCCGCAGGCGAGCCTCGAAGCATGATACTGCTTGGCACGGACCCTTCCAGGCCCGCTGCGCTCGCACCTCGGCGTGAGGTGATGCAGGGGGCAACATCCCGAAATCATAAGCTACTGTGGGCTCAAACCGTGTGATGGTCGCCGGTCTCCGGATCGAGAAGCTTGTGGGCATGC
>CAZXWB010000043.1:0-12965 GCA_964644395.1 uncultured Hyphomonadaceae bacterium
CCTCGCGGATGCCAAATCCGGCTGGTGCAAGCCCGATCGCCGATGCCAGCACGCCCGATACGGCAAGCAGGACACCCTCTACGGGTCCGCCCGGAACGCCGAGCATCAGAAGTGCGAGGACAAAGCAGCTCGCCTCAATCGCGATGAAACCCAAACGGTAAGCCCCGAAGACAGGAATCAGCCCTGTCGGAACGGCGCTTGAGCGGAACAGTATCAGGCTCCCGATCCCGGCGACGAGGGCAAGGATCAGGAACGTTGCGGCGACGTGCTGACTGATGTGTAGGAGGCAGAGAGCGGCGATGAAAATCGACAGTGCGAGCCAAAAAACGCCGATGGCAAGGGTGGAGGCCGTGGCGCGACCGATTTTGACGCCGCAGGCCTTAAGGCCGGCGACCCTGACCATGGCCGCGCCCGGGATCGGCAGCATATTGGCCATCGCGCCCAAAAGGCTGAGCCGCGTGGCCTCACCCAGTGACATCTGTCCGCCCAGAGTGCTGGCCAGACGACGGGTCTCAAGGCCACCGAGCAGAACAGACAGGCTGTAGAGGCCAAGCAGGGCCGGAAGTGGTCTCCAGTCGAGGTTCATCAGAAGCTCGGGCTGGTTTCGAATCGCCAGAACCAAGCCCAGCAGAAAGGCGCTCAACGCTAAGGCAGCGACGAGCCTGCTGCGCCGTACCCGCCTCACCACGCCCTGAATGCGGGTGGACCATGAGTGATCCGCAGTGCCGGGCTCACATTCTTTCGGGGCTGTCTTCATCCCTGCTGCA
Source organism: uncultured Hyphomonadaceae bacterium (assembly GCA_964644395.1). Taxonomy (GTDB): domain Bacteria; phylum Pseudomonadota; class Alphaproteobacteria; order Caulobacterales; family Hyphomonadaceae; genus JBGSUF01. The sequence continues at coordinate 768 of CAZXWB010000043.1, forward strand.
TTAAGCGGCTCACGCTAAGGACGCGTAAATCTCCGCGCTGCACCCGGGCGGCCACAAAAAAAGGGGCGCGACCCTCAAGGCCGCGCCCCATCTTTCAGCTGTCTGGCGTCAGGACTACCAGCTGAGGACCTTGCGGCCGTCATTGGTCGTTTCCGCCTCGGCGCGGGCGGCGTAGTTGCCGTTGCCTTGTCCGCGCGAAACGATGCCGCCGGAGTTCATCGGCGCGGAGCCGCCCTCGCCGACGCAGCCGCAGGTGGTCGGCGCGGCCATGGTGATCATGTCGGCGCGAACCGTCTCGTAGCGCACCGGAGCGGTGACCGTTTCGGTCTGCGGATTCACACGGCGATACTCGATCGGCTGGACCTGGGTGCGAACGACCGGCTGGATGATGGTGCGCTCGGTCACGGCGTCGATGAAGACTTCATTGACTTCCTCAACCGTGTTGGTGCGCACATCCTCGATATAGTTCTCCTGCACGTCGGGCGCGGTGAACTCTTCCACGCGGCCCGGCAGGTAGTCCGTCTCATACTGGACCGGCGCCGTGACGGTTTCGCGCTGCGGGCGGATGCGGCGGTATTCCACCGGCTGCACGCGGGTCACGACGACCGGCTGGATCACGTTGCGGGTGACCTGGTCGACGAAGACGTCATTGACCTCGTAGACCACGCGCTCGGTGACCTGCTCGGTCACGTTCTCGGTGACGGCCGGGGCCGGCTCGGTCTCAACACGCTTGGGCAGGACTTCTTCTGTATATTCAGTCGCGGCGGTGACGGTTTCAGACTGCGGATTGATGACCTGGCGTTCGATCGGCTGGATCAGTGTGCGCTCCACCGGCTGAATCACGTCACGCTCGGTGACCACATCCACATAGGTCTCGGTGTATTCCTCGACCACGTTCTCGGTGACCTGCGGCACAACGGTTTCGACGACCTCCGGTGCCGGTTCTTCCTCGATGCGCACCGGCTCGGTGATCGTCTCGTAGCGCGGCTCGGCGCGGATGGTCTCTGTGCGCGGGCGAACGATGCGGCGCTCGACGGGCACCACGATGGTCCGCTCCACCGGCTGGATCACCTCGCGCTGGGTCACGGCGTCATAGAAGGTCTCGGAGGTCTCTTCGCGGTATTCCACGGTTTCCTCGACCACGGTATTTTCCGTCACGCCAGGGATTTCGGCTTCCTCGACGATGGTCGGCAGCACCTCTTCCTCGAAACGCGTCTCTTCGGTGACGGTCTCCTTCTGGGGATTGACGATGCGGCGCTCGATCGGCTGGATCAGCGTGCGTTCGATCGGCTGGATGACTTCGCGCTCGGTGACAACGTCGCGGAATGTCTCTGTTTCCTGGACTTCGGTCTGCTCGCTGTACTCTTCCTGTACCTCCGAACAGCAGAAAACGGTGTCGACGGCCACGTCCGACCCACCCATGTATTGAACGTCGGGATTGTCGTCGACGGGCAGGCCCTCCGCGCGCGAGGCATCGATCAGTTCATTCAGTTCCTGGGTCGTCAGTTCAGGCACCTCACCCGACTGGGCGACCGCCGAGAGCGGAACGAGGCTGGAGCATAGCAGGCCGACGAGCGCTGCCTTCATGGACACATTCATTTCATTTCCCCTGTTGCCGGAGCCCGACGGTGGACGCACGGACGGTTTGTGACGGGAGCACTGCCCGCAAATCCCATGCCAAGCCGAACCCCTGATCGCCCCGTTGCGTAACAGCAATGGTTCAGGGCGGGCAAGTGAGTTCGCTTTCACGGGGAAATTTCTGCTGCAATTTCTGCCATGTCGCCTGTGTGGGGATGAATGTCCCTGAACGGAGAAGATTGGACGCGGATCGGCGCGGCGTTTTCGGCCGTCGCGTGTGCGAGCAGTCTTTCCACAGGCGCGGTTTTGCGGCATAGGAACACCAATGACGCAGACGACGCCGAAGCGCCTCTTCATCAAGACCTATGGCTGCCAGATGAATGTCTACGATTCCGAAAGGATGCGAGACATTCTCCGACCTGTGGGATACGCCCCGACCGATACGGCCGAGGGCGCCGATCTGGTTGTGCTCAACACCTGCCACATCCGCGAAAAGGCCACGGAAAAAGTCTTTTCCGAACTGGGACAGCTGAAGAAGCTGAAACAGGCCTCCGGCGGTCGCATGGTGATCGCCGTGGCCGGCTGCGTGGCCCAGGCCGAGGGCGAGGAGATCATCCGCCGCCAGCCCGCCGTGGACCTCGTGCTCGGGCCCCAGGCCTATCACCGCCTGCCGGAAATGATCGCGCGCGTGCATCGCGACATCGGAGAGCGGTTGGAAACCGAATTCGAGACGCTGGAAAAGTTCGACGCCCTGCCGAAGACGCGCGCCTCTGACGGGCCCTCGGCCTATGTCTCGGTGCAGGAGGGCTGCGACAAGTTCTGCACTTTCTGTGTCGTGCCCTACACGCGGGGGGCGGAGCTCTCGCGCTCGGTCGATGACATTGTCGCGGAGACCCGCACGCTGGCGAGCCAGGGTGTCAGGGAAGTCGTCCTGCTTGGGCAGAATGTGAACGCTTTCCACGGACTGGCGCCCCGAAATGGCACGGAGGCCGGACCGGGCGCGGCGGAGTGGGGCCTTGGCCGCCTGATCCGCCACCTCTCGCTGATCGGCGGGATCGAGCGCATTCGCTACACCACCAGCCATCCCCGCGACATGGAGGATGATCTCATCGACGCCCATGGCGAGGTGGAAAACCTTATGCCCTATCTTCACCTGCCGGTGCAGTCGGGCTCCGACCGCGTGCTGAAACTCATGAATCGCGGCCACACCGCACAGGAATACCTCGACCTGCTGGCGCGCTTCCGCGCTGCGCAGCCCGACATCGCGCTGGCCTCGGATTTCATCGTCGGCTTTCCAGGCGAGACCGACCGGGACTTCGAACAGACGATGGAGCTCGTCCGCGAGGTGAACTACGCCTCGGCCTACTCCTTCAAGTACTCCGTACGCCCCGGCACGCCGGCCGCCGACATGCCGGGCCAGGTGCCGGAAGCGGTGAAGGATGAGCGCCTGCAGCGGCTACAGGCCCTGCTGCGCGAGCAGCAGACCGCCTTCAACGCCGCCAGGGTCGGCCAGACGCTGAAGGTCCTTGTGACCGGCAAGGGTCGCAAGCCCGGCCAGGTACATGGTCGCTCGCCCTATCTGCAGGCGGTGCATTTCGAGGGTACTGATGATCTGATCGGCACCACCGTGCCGGTGAAGATCACTTCGGCGAGCCTGAATGCCCTCGGCGGCGAGCTGGCCCGAGAGGCGGCCGGGGTGGCAGCTTGAGCCTGTCGCCCGAAGCGCCCGTGTCGAGGCCCTACCCCGTCGCCGACCGGGACCGGCTGATGGACATATGCGGGCCCCACCACCGGCACCTGGAAATCCTCGAGGATGCGTTCGAACCCTTCGCCCTGCGCGCCGAAAGCCAGGGCGGCGGCATCATGTTGTTCGGTCTGGCCGAAGGTGTCGACAAGGCCGAGCGCGCCCTGCGTGGCTTCGAGCAGCGGCTGGTGGAGGGCCACGGCGCCGATGAGGACGCCCTGCGAAGCGCCATTGCCGAAATTCGCAGCGACAGGGCGAGCGGCGATTTCGCCGCCATCCGCGCCGCCCGCGCCATGCGAAAGCCGGTCGCCGCCCAGACGCCCGGCCAGTCGGCCTATATCGAGGCGCTGAACAGCGATGCCGGCCTTGTCTTCGGGATCGGTCCGGCGGGCACGGGCAAGACCTTCCTCGCCGTCGCCGCCGGGGTCTCGGAAATGTTTTCCGAGAAGGTCCAGCGCCTCATTGTGGCGCGCCCCGCCGTGGAGGCCGGCGAGAAGCTCGGCTACCTGCCTGGCGATCTGGAGGAAAAGGTCGATCCCTACATGCTGCCGGTCTGGGACTCCCTGCGCGACCTGATGGGACAGGGCGAGATCGACCGTCGCCGCGCCAAGGGCGACATTGAGGTCGCCCCGCTGGCCTTCATGCGCGGACGGACCCTGAAGAACTGTTTCGTGGTGATCGACGAGGCGCAGAACGCCACGATCATGCAGATGAAGATGCTGCTCACGCGCCTGGGTCGCAATTCGCGCATGGTGGTGACCGGCGACCCGTCGCAGGTCGACCTGCCGCCGCACCAGTCCTCCGGGCTCGCCCATGCGCTGCGCATCCTCAAGGGTGTGCCAGGGGTTCGGCACTGTCGTCTGACGGGCAGGGATGTGGTGCGCCACGAATTGGTGAGCCGGATCATCGATGCCTATGAAGCCGACGCCCGGGAGAGCTGAGACGGCCATGGCGCTGGAAATCGATATCGTGATCCGTGACCTAAGCTGGCAGACCGAGGGCGAGGATCTGGCGGGCCGGCTCCACGCGGCCGCCGCGGCCCTGGCCGGCATTACCGACATGAATGGCGAGGCCTGCCTGCTGCTCACCGATTCAGACCATATGCGCGAGCTGAACCGCGAATGGCGCGGCAGGGACAGGCCGACCGACGTGCTCTCCTTCGAGGCGGGACCCGAGGCGCTGCCCCATCTCGGCGACGTGGCCATCGGCCTGGAGCCGGCCCGGTCCGACGCAGCCGCCATGGGCAAGCGCTTCGCCGACCATGTCGCCCATTTGCTGGTCCACGGCCTTCTGCACCTTGTGGGTCATACCCATGAAAACGAGGCCGACGCGGCGCTTATGGAAGACCTGGAGAAACGGGCGCTTGAAAAGCTGGGTATCGCGGACCCATACTCCCTCCACTCCGGGGGCGCGCGCCCTGCCGAACAGAAGAACAGCGATGCCATCTGACAGTGATCCCGGCGACGGCCAGGGGGACGCCACGCGAAGGCGCAAGGGCCTTCTTGGACTTTTCTCCAATGGTAACGAGAACGGCCACGGCAACGGCGACGCGGCCACGTCCACCGATGCCCGCGGCCAGGCCATGCGCCTGCGAATGGCGGAATTCGAGACCATGCGCGTGGGCGATGTCATGGTGCCCCGCGCCGAGGTCGCCGCCGTGGAGATCAACACAACCTTCCGGGACCTGATCGAGGCCTTTGCCGAGAAGACCGTGTCGCGCATGCCCGTTTACCGCGAAAATCTCGATGACCCGGTGGGCTTTATCCACCTCAAGGACGTGGTTGCCGCGATTGCCAGCGGCGAGACCGGCGATGACGACCGGCCCATCGAGACGCTGAAGCGCGACATCCTTTTTGTGCCGCCCTCCATGCGCCTGCACGACCTGCTGGTACGCATGCAGACAAGCCGGATGCACATCGCGCTGGTCATCGACGAGTATGGCGGTACCGACGGTGTCGTCACGCTGGAGGACCTGGTGGAGCAGATTGTCGGCGACATCGAGGATGAACACGACGCATCCATGGCACACATGCTGACCGAGCGCGGGCGCGGTGTCTGGGAGGCCGACGCCCGGCTGGAGATCGAGGATTTCGAGGCGGCCACCGGGGTGGACATGGCGCTGCCCGATTATGAGGACGAGATCGACACGCTGGGCGGGCTCGCCTTTGCCCTGGCCGGTCGGGTCCCCCAGCGGGGCGAACTCATCAAGCACCCGTCGGGTGTCGGCATTCAGATTGTGGATTCCGATGGCAGACGCATCCGAAAGCTGCGCCTGAGGGTGCCCGAGGACGCAAAACGTGCCATATCGGGCGAAACAGCGTCTGGAGAGGACTCCTCGGAGGCGAAATGAGCGATTTCAGTCTGTCGAAGCCGCGTCCCGCCAAGGGCTCGGGCGCGCTGGGACCGGTGCGCGATGCGCTGGCCGCATTGTCGGGCTGGCAGGCCATGTTCGTCGCCGCCGTGCTCGGGGCGGTGGGCAACATGGCCTTCGCGCCGTTCCATGTCGTGGCCGCCCTGGCAGTGTCCTATACCGGGCTGATCTGGCTGCTTGATGGCGGTCGGCGGCAGCTGCGCTGGGGCCGGTCCATGTTCGCGCGCAGCTTCGCCTTCTTCTTTGGCCACTACCTGGCGGGCATGCACTGGATCGCTGCAGCCTTCCTGGTCGATGCCCAGTCGCACGCACTGTTTCTCTGGATCCCGATCATTCTCCTGCCGGCCATCCTTGCCAGCGTGATGGCCGTGGCAATCATGGCCGCCGGCGCGTTCTGGTCGTCATCGCCGTCGCGGGTTTTCATGTTCACCTTTTTCTTCATGATCGGCGAGCTGGTCCGCGGACATCTGTTCGGGGGCTTTCCCTGGAACCTGCCCGGAACCGCCTGGGCGCCCGGCGCCTCGGTCTCCCAGCTCGCCTCGCTGGGCGGGCTCTACTGGCTGAGCCTGCTGACGGTGTTCATCCTGTCGGCACCCGCCGCGCTCTCCGATGATCGGACCCAGTCGGGACTGGCGGTGCGCGCCATGCCGCTTTTCCTGTCGGCCATCATCCTCGCCCTCGGCTGGAGCTGGGGGGCCCAGAGGCTCCAGGCGCCCACCCAGTTCACCGAACAGCAGGTGGTGCTGATCGATGCGGGAATCCCGCTTGACCAGAAATACACCACCAGCGCCGACCTGCAGCTGCGCCGGTACCTGCAACTCCTGCAGGCCTCCTATGTCGATGGCTCCGATATCGTGGTCTGGCCGGAATCGCCTATCCGCAGCGTCGGCCTACCGAACGAGAGTGGCGGGCTGCGGCCCGTCGGGCTGATGCAATGGCCCGACGCCCTGGACGCGATCGCTGCCCAGCTCGGCTCCCGCAAGCTGATTTCCGGCACCGAACTCTACGGCGAATCCCTGGCCGAACCGGCCTACAATGCCCTGGCGGTGCTCGATGGCCCAACCGCCCAGCTCGGGCCGAGCTTCACCTATTACAAGTTCCGCCTCGTGCCGCTCGGCGAGCTTGCCGCCGCCGAATTCATTCCCTTTGGTCGCCGCATCGCGGGCATATTGCCGACCGCCCTGCAGGAAATGGCGTCCAGCGGGTTTTCCCCCGGACCAGGACCCGAAGCCGCCCTCGTGGACGAGATGCCGACATTCGTTCCGCTGGTCTGCTACGAAGCCCTGTTCCCGGCGATTGCCCGCAAGACCGCACCAGAGGCCGACTGGCTGGTGAACATCTCGCTCGATGGCTGGTTCGGGACAGGTATCGGCCCGCAGCAGCACTATGCCCAGGCGCGCTTTCGCGCCATCGAGACCGGACGTCCCCTGGCCCGTGTGGCGAGCCGCGGCGTGACCGCCATGGTGGATTCCTTCGGACGCGAGACCGCCCGCGGGGCGCGCCAGCCGGGTGACCCCGATGGCTGGCAGGCCAGCATGGTGCGCACGCCCTTACCGGAAAAACTCGCCTCAACAGTGTATCTGCGTTACGGCATGGCGCTTTTCTGGGTAAATCTTGTGTCATTTGTTGGCTTTGCCGCGCTTTCCTGGCGGCGTTGAGGCTTCCATTTGGGATTGCGTCAGTGTAGCGCAAAGCCCAATGAATGAGAGCAAGCTTCCCAACCTGGTCGACCGCCATGTCGGCCGCCGCATGCGATGGCGCCGGCGTGAGCTGAAGCTCAGCCAGGAGCGGCTGGGTCAGGAGCTTGGCCTCACCTTCCAGCAGGTCCAGAAATATGAGCGCGGCGTGAACCGCGTTTCCGCTGGCCGGCTTTACGAGATATCCCAGGTCATGGATGTCCCGGTCAGCTATTTCTTCGACGGCATCGCCGAAATCGCCGAACTGGCCGACAGGCATGTCAGGGTCGAGGACGGCGAGGCCGATGTCACCATGGATGTGCTCGACAAGCTCGACGCCGATTCCTTGCAACTCCTCAACGCCTTCCACCGCATCCGCGACCAGAAGCTGCGCCGCTCCCTGCTCGGGACGGTCGTGTCCGCGGCGGCGGCCTTTGACGGTGACGATGACGAATGAGGCCAGGCCAGACGCAACGCGCCGTCTGAGAAGCTTCGGGCGCACCCGCGGCCGGCCGCTTTCGAAACGCCAGCAGCGCCTGGTGGATGATCGTCTCCCCGACATCGCGGTGCCTCTTCCGGACGGAGCGGCTTCGTCGCCCGCTGACCTTTTTGCCGGATGCGAGGTGGTCTGGCTGGAAATCGGCTTCGGCGGCGGTGAACACCTCGTCGCCCAGGCCCGGCAGAACCCGCAGGCCGGCCTGATCGGGTGCGAGCCCTTCATCGAGGGTGTTGCCAAGGCCCTGTCGGCGATCGAGGCGGAGGGACTGGCGAATGTGCGCCTGCACCCGGGGGATGTGCGCGACCTGCTCGACGTGCTGGCGCCCGCAAGCCTTGACCGCGTCTTCATCCTGTTTCCCGATCCCTGGCCCAAGAAGCGCCATCACAAGCGTCGGCTCATTCAGCCGGAGCTGCTGGAGGCACTGCACCGCGCGCTGGGGCCCGGCGCTCCGGTGCGGTTCGCCACCGATGTGAACAGCTATGCCGACGAGGCGCTCGCCAGGTTTCTGGCCCATGGCGGCTTTGAATGGACCGCCGAATGCGCCGAGGACTGGCGGACCGCTCCGGCGGATCATGTCACCACCCGCTATGAGCACAAGCGGCTTGGTGACTGCGCCCCGGTCTTCTTCGAGTTCATCGCCCGCGCGCGTCCCTCATCACTTATCGTTACGTGAACCCGGAATCATTTGACGCTCATCGCCGCCGACGGCAACACTCCGCCCACGATCACGGTCGGTCAACGAATGCTCAAAGACCCGTCTGACCGACGGTGACTGCCTCTTCCTCGCCAGCCGCGTTCCAGGGTGCCGTCCGCAGGGCCGCCCTTTCCATCGAAGGCAAGACGAGGAGGGCCAGATGGCCACCGGAAAAGTGAAATGGTTCAACGCCACCAAGGGTTATGGCTTCATCGCCCCGGATGAGGGCGGCTCTGACGTGTTCGTGCACGTCTCCGCGGTCCAGAAGTCGGGACTGCATGAGCTTGCCGACGGGCAGGCCGTTTCATACGAACTCTACACCGACCCCCGCCGCAACAAGACCTCGGCGGTCGATCTGAAAATTCTCTGATAAAGGCCGGGCGGAGGTGCCAGATAGCGCCTCCGCCCGAGGCTTTATTGGTGTGCTTCGAAGCCAGCATGGGGCCGCGCCAGCACGTCTGCCCGCACCGATGGGGACCGGTCCGGCGAGAAGATGAATTCTGGAGCCCCCTCACCCTGAGGAGCCCTGCGAAAGCAGGGCCTCGAAGGGTTCGTGCCGCTGAGCGTTGCGCGTGGGGCACGATGCTTCGAGGCGCGCTGACGCGCGCACCTCAGCATGAGGGAGCTATGGTTGCTAGCCGGGCTCCAAAGGTGCGTCGGCGTCGCGAGAGATCAGGTCATCGCGGGACCCATCCATGCGCACGGTCCAGCCACAGCTAATCTCAAAGCTGCGCGACCTCCCATCGAGGTCGGCGAATTCCCATTCCTGTGGGTTCTCAAATGACAGCCCATTGTGGGATAGCTTCTCTTCCAGCACGATCCATTCGATGCGGAGGCCACCGCGTCCATCGGTGAAGATGCGGGCGAGCCCGCCGGTGCCGGAGGCCATCCGCTCGTCCATATACGCCCGCAACCAGTGCAGGCGCAGCCACAGAAGCGGCCAAAGCCAGATCGGTGTGGCGGCATAGAAGCGGGTGATGTCCTCACGGGTCATGGGGAGGATTATGGCCCCGGGCCGAGGGGTGGGGGATAAGTTTTCTTGTTTATAGCCGTGTCACCCCGGCGAAAGCCGGGGCCCAGGACGGACGCTCCGGGCTTGTTGAGCGCTGGGTGGCGCCTTCAGAGCTTTCAGCCGCTTTCATGCCAGGAAGCTCGGTTCTGCCATGGGTCCCGGCTAGCGCCGGGAAGGCACCAAAACGGATAAGCCGGCTCGGCAGGTCCCACGGGCTCAGAGAAAAGTCATCCCAGACGCCGAAGGCGATCCGGGACCTATTTCAGAGCCTTCGGCATGCCGAATGGGTCCCGGCCTTCCGCTGCGCTCCGGCCGGGATGACACACCTGGGAGAGCCCTCACGCTGCCGCGCGCGGATTGAGCTGGACCATGCGTAGATTGAGAGCGGTCGCAACGCTGACCCAGGCGAGATAGGGAAGTTGCAGCAGCGCGGCGAGCGGGCTGATGGGCCAGAACAGGATCGCAACCGCAGCAATGGAGAGCCAGAATCCGCTGACCTCCACCAGCGCCAGATCCATGCGCCGGAGACCGAAGAAGAGCGCTGACCAGCCGGCATTGAAGGCCAGGCTGATGACGTAGACGACCAGCGGAAGGGCCAGCACGGTCCCAAGCTCTCGCCAGACAAGCCAGCCGGACACGGCATTCATGGCGAAGAGTGTCGTCCAGACGACAGGAAAGGCCCAGTTGGGCGGGGTCCAGCCGGGCTTGTTCAGACGTTCATACCAATCGCCAGAACGAAAGATAGCACCGCTGCTGGCAGTGGCGAAATTGGCGAGGAAGAAAAGGCCGAGTGCGATCATGACGGGTATCCTTATACATGGGAATTGTCGCTCGGGGTGAATTGTTTCAAGTCTTGTGACGCCAGCCATTGACGGCACGCCACGTACGCCGCATACTTACTATAAGTCGAAATCTGATCGGCGGCGGTTCCGGGGACGGGGCCGCCGCTTTCATTTGCCCGCTCGCCGGGACAGGAGCCCGCTTGGACCTCGTCGCCCAGACCGAACAGGAACGCCGCATCCGCAAGATGATCGAGCCCGCGCTCGATGATCTGGGCATGGAACTGGTGCGCGTGCGGGTCATGGGCGGGCGCAAGGCGATGCTGCAACTCATGGTGGAGCGCGCGGGCGGTGCGCCGACGGATGTCGAGGATTGTGCCACGGCCTCGCGCAGGGTCTCTGAGCGCCTCGATGCCGATGACCCGATTTCCGGGTCCTACACGCTGGAGGTCTCCACGCCGGGGATCGACCGGCCGCTGACCCGTCCCGGCGACTTTGCGCGCTGGGAGGGCCATCTGGCGAAGATAGAGCTGGCCGTGCCGATTGATGGGCGTCGCCGGTTTCAGGGCGTGATCCTGTCGGAGGAGGATGGCGAGGCGACGATCGAACTGGAGGACGGCGAGACCGGGCTGAGCTTCCGGGTCGAGGAACTGACCAAGGCGAGCCTTGTGCTCACCGATGAGCTGATTGATGCCGCTGCCGCGGGCGGGACGCTGCCGCCCCAGCCCGGCGATGACGGTGAAATCTCGGGCTTCGACGTGGACGAGGCCGACGATGAAGACGATGGTGAAAATGTACCGGACGCGGACGATCCGGTCGGAGGTTTAAAGCAATGAGCAATGTCGGCGTTTCCGCAAACCGCATGGAGATCATCCAGATCGCCAATGCCGTGGCCCTGGAAAAGGGCATCGACAAGATGATCGTGATCGAGGCCTGGGAGGAGGCGATCCAGAAGGCCGCCAAGGGCCGCTACGGCCAGGAACACGACATCCGAGTGAAGATCGATCCCCAGTCCGGCGAGCAGACCATTGAGCGCGTGCAGACCGTGGTCGCCGACGAGGAGGTCGAGGACACCGTCCAGCAGATTGCGCTCTCCGAGGCGCAGAAGATGGACCCGCCGCTGGAACTCGGCGACGAGATCCGCGAGGACCTGCCGGCCTTCGATTTCGGCCGGGTGGCCGCCCAGACCGCCAAGCAGGTCATCATGCAGAAGGTCCGCGATGCCGAGCGCGACCGCCAGTACGAGGAATACAAGGACCGCGAGGGCGAGATCCTGTCCGGCCTCGTCAAGCGGGTGGAGTACGGAAACATCATCGTGGACCTGGGCCGCGCCGAGGGGATCATCCGGCGCACTGATGCCATCCCGCGCGAAAATTTCGCCAATGGCGACAGGGTCAAGGCCTATCTCTATCGCGTCTCGCGCGAGACCAAGGGGCCGCAGATCTTCCTCTCGCGCGCCCATCCCGACCTCATGGTGAAGCTGTTCGCCCAGGAGGTGCCGGAGGTCTATGAGGGCGTGATCGAGATCCGCTCCTGCGCCCGTGATCCGGGCTCGCGCGCGAAGATTGCGGTCTTGTCCAATGACAGCTCCATCGATCCGGTCGGCGCCTGTGTGGGCATGCGCGGGGCGCGGGTTCAGGCCGTGGTGTCGGAACTGTCGGGCGAGAAGATCGACATCATCCCGTGGAACCCCGATGCCGCCACCTTCATCGTCAACGCCCTGCAGCCCGCCGAGGTCTCCAAGGTCGTGCTCGACGAGGAGGAAGCACGGGTCGAGGTCGTGGTCGCCGATGACCAGTTCCCGCTGGCGATCGGCCGGCGCGGGCAGAATGTGCGCCTCGCCTC
>CAZXWB010000044.1:0-12788 GCA_964644395.1 uncultured Hyphomonadaceae bacterium
AAAAAGATCGCACACTATCGGTCAGCGTTCCGGCCGGCGTGGAGTCCGGCATGCGCATCCGGCTGTCGGGCGAGGGCGAGCCCGGTGCAAGGGGCGGACCGAAGGGCGATCTCTACATCTTTGTCACCGTGCGCGACCATGAGCTGTTCGAGCGCGACGGGCCGAACCTGTATTGCCGTACGCCCGTGCCCATGACGACCGCAGCGCTCGGGGGCGAGGTGGAAATCCCGACCATCGATGGCGGCGCGGCCCGTGTCACCATTCCGGAGGGATCACAGACCGGCCGCCAGTTCCGCCTGCGCGGCAAGGGCATGCCGCGCCTGCGCCAGGGCGGTCATGGCGACCTCTTCATGGAGATATTCGTGGAGACACCGCGCAAGCTGACCGGTCGCCAGAAGGAACTCCTGCGCGAATTCCATGGCGAATGCTGCGAGGAAAGCCATCCGGAATCGAACGGCTTTCTTGGCAAGGTGAAGAAGTTCTGGGACGGCCTGCGCCCCGAAGGCGACGGCCCGTACTGATTACCGATTGTCAGGCCGAAGCGCCGGCGACCATTTCCTCCAGTGCCGCGCGTTTCGCCGGCCAGGCCGAGCGCAGCATGGAAAACAACACCACATCGCTCCAGGTGCCGTCCGACAGGCGCTGCCACTCCTGCATGACGCCGTCCTTGTGGGCGCCGAGGCCGTCCACCGCGCGCATGGCGGCGGTGTTGCGCATGTCCACGATCCACTCCACCCGTCGTGCGCCCCAGTCATCGAATGCCCTGACCAGCATGGCGAGTTGTGTGGCGCGGAAAATGCCGCGGCCACGCACCGTTTCAGGGTGCCAGACATAGCCGATGCGCACGCGACGGTGGGTGCGGTTCGGATTGATGAAGGCGGCCACGCCGGCGAAGGTATCGTCCGGTCTGCACAGCACGACAAAGGGCACGACGAGGCCGAGTTTGCGCTGTTTCTGGATGCTCGTGAAATAGTTCTCGAAGCCGATGCCCCCCTCGATCATCGGCATCCAGTCCCACATGGAATCAACCGCGGAACTGTTCTCCAGGAGCGGCTTGTGGTCCGCCGTCAGAGGCTCCAGGCGCACGAGGTCGTTTCCTAGATTTTTCGCATCGAGCTTCATGAACGCCCATTCATCTATGAATGTGTGTTCAGGTAAGGATCGCCGAAGAGGTCCTGACTGGCAAGTTTCAGATTGGAAAAAATGCGTCGCCGCCGGCCGGGAGACGGTCACGGCCGGCGGCGCGAAGGTCTGGACGGTCAGGATCGTCAGGCCGCAGCGGCTTCCGCGCGCAGTGTCTGTGCGATGCCGTTGACGACCGCGCCAATGCGAAGACCGGTCTGGATCTGTTCGGTCGTCATACCGTGCTTGCGCAGCACCGCCTCATGGCTGTCGAGACACATGCCGCAGCCATTCACCGCTGAGACCGCCAGCGAAAAGAGCTCGAAATCGGCCTTGTCGATGCCGGGCGCGCCGATGACATTCATGCGCAGCTTCGCCGGCAGCGTGGCATAGGTCTCGTTGGCGATCAGGTGGGTGGCGCGATAATAGACATTGTTCATGCCCATAATCGCTGCGGCGGCCTTGGCAGCTGTCGCGGCCTCAGCGCTCAGCTTGCCCTCGACCTCGCCATTGACGGCCTTCACCACGGTCGGCTCGCCCACCGCATAGGCGCAGGCCAGTAGCGTTCCGTATTTCTGCTGGTCGTTCAGGATCGTCTCATTGAGGAGCGAGCCGATGTTCAGTTTCAGGTCCTTGGCATAGTCGGGCAGTGCCGACTTGATGGTGTCGATGCTCATCGATTGGTTCCGTTGTTTCTGGTGGTTTCAGGCAAGAAAAAAGGCGTCCTGTCCTGCGGGGGGGATCGCGAACAGGACGCCTCACCGCCGGGGGGATGGTGGGGGGACGCGGCCCCCCCGACGGCTGGACTGGTTTTCAGGCCCTGGCCTCAGGCGGCGAGGGTTTCGCCACCCACGGCGCGGTTGCAGGGGCAGAGCTCATCGGTCTGCAGCGCATCGAGAACGCGCAGTGTGTCCTGCGGGTTCCGGCCGACATTGAGATTGGTCACATAGACGTGCTGGATCTCATTGTGCGGATCGATAACATAGGTCGCACGGTAGGCCACGCCTTCGTCTAGGTTGCGCACGCCGAGGCCATCGACGAGCGAACCATTGGTGTCGGCGAATTGCCAGATCGCCAGGTTGGCGAGGTCGGCATGGTCGCGGCGCCAGGCGAGCTTGGTGAACTCATTGTCGGTGGAACCGCCCATGACCACGGCGTCGCGGTCAGCAAATTCCTCGTTCAGGCGCGCGAATTCGGCGATCTCGGTAGGGCAGACGAAGGTGAAATCCTTCGGATAGAAGAAGATGATCTTCCACTTGCCGGGGAAGCTGTCGCGGGTGATTTCCTCGAACGCGCTTTCGCCGTTTTCCTCGTGCTGCATGAATTTCGGCTTCACGCCGGTGATCTTGAATTCGGGAAGCTTGTCGCCAATGCCGAGCATGGATCGTGTCCTCTGGTTTGAGTGAATACGGGAGGGCCTGCTACCCCCACGCGTCGCATATGGCTCTTTTCGCACCTGCCGCAAATTGAATATGTCTTGGCCGAAGAGAGATTTTGTCTATAACACATCCATGATCCTCCCGACGCTGAGACAGCTGCAATTCCTGTCGGCCATCGCCGAGCACGGCTCGTTTTCGCGCGCGGCCGATGCCTGCCATGTCACCCAGCCGACGCTGTCGTCGGGCATCAAGGAACTCGAATCCATCCTCGGTGTGCAACTGGTCGAGCGCGAGGCCCGCGGCGCCAGGCTGTCCCATGCCGGGGAGGTCGCCGCCCAGCGGGCGGGCCTTGTGCTCGCGGAGACCGAGGATCTCGCCGCTGCGGTGCGGGAAGCCTCTCGCCCGCTGAGTGGTGTCTTCCGTCTCGGCGCGATCCCGACCATCGCCCCCTTCGTGATACCCGAAGCCTTGGCGAGGCTGCGTGCGGCCTATCCCGAACTCCAGCTCCGCCTGCGCGAGGACCTGACCGAGCGCCTGCTCGATGATGTGCGCGCGCGTCGGCTTGACGCCGCCCTGATCGCCCTGCCCTTCGAGACGCCCGGCGTGGACACCGAAAACCTGGCCGATGACGAATTCATGCTGGTGGCGCCGCAGGGCCACCGGCTGGCCTCGAAGAACGGCGTCCAGCCGGCTGACCTCGAGAATGAGCCGCTGCTGCTCCTGGAGGACGGCCATTGCCTGCGCGACCACACCGCGGCGGTCTGTGGCCTCGGCGCGCTGAAGTCGGAACGGGCGGAGATTTCGGCAACATCGCTGCACACGCTGGTTCAGATGGTGTCCGCTGGCCTCGGCGTGAGCGTCCTGCCGAAACTCGCCGCCGGCAGCGGGCTCACCCATGGGGCACAGCTGGCGGTGCGGGCGTTTTCCGAGCCCGTGATCGGCCGGTCCATCGGCATCGCCTGGCGGTCGGGCTCCTCCCGCGAGACCGAAGCCCGGATGATCGGTGACATTGTGCGCGAGGCCTTGGGCGGGGCGCCACAGGCCTGAGATGCAAACGCCCTGGCCGAGGGGCCAGGGCGTAGCAATTTTCGGGTTTTACGCGAACCTAGCAATCGCCGGTGCGGGTGCCCTTGATGGTGCCGCTGATGTCCATGGTGCCCATGCCCGGCTGGTTACCGTTCATCGTCATGGTCATGTCCATGCCATTGCCGCCATTGGTAACGGTGGCCTCCATGTCGCCGGTCATGGTCATGCCCTGCTGGGTGCAAGCCATGCTGAACGAAACCGTGTCACCTGACTCCTGGACATTTGAAATCTCGCAGCCGGGCTCGGTGAAATTCGCCGGGTCGAAAGTGGCGTCGGCTTCGGTGACGCACTGGCTTTCGGAACTGGTCTGGGCCGGCATGTCCATGGCCTGGCCATTCATGTTCATGGAGATGTCCATGGTGGTGTCATAGGTCCACATGCCCGGATTGACGCTGACGCCCTGGGCGCTGGCGGTGCCGGCAAGGGCGAGAGCGGCGATGGCGGTGCTGGTGAAGATGCGCATTGGGGGAACCCCTCCTCTGTTGATGTACAAGCACTAATCATTATTGGGCTGAATGGCCAGTGAATGGCTGAGATCGCCGCGGAATCGCCACAAGCGTGAAAAGGCGGTTAGTAGTGATCCGGCGCCCGGAAGACCTGCTCGTCAAACTCGCCCTCCCACTTCGCGACGGCGGTCGCGACCGCGGTGTCGCCCGTCACATTGGTCAGTGTCCGCATCATGTCGAGCAGGCGATCAAACGGGAAGATGAAGGCGATGATCAGCACGGCCTGTTCATTCGTGACGCCGATCTGTTCCAGCACGACGGCTGCGAGCAGCAGCCCGGCGCTGGGAATGCCCGCCGCGCCGATTGAGGACACGGTGGCGGCCAGGGCCACCAGGCCGTACTGGGCAAGCGTGAGTTCGATGCCCAGCGCCTGAGCGGCAAACAGGGCCACCAGTCCGAGGTAAACCGCCGTGCCATCCATGTTGATCGTCGCGCCGAGTGGCAGCACCGAGGAGGCCACGGTCTTGTTGATGCCGAGATTCTCGTTGGCGCAGGTGATGGTCACCGGCAGTGTCGCCGATGAGGATGCTGTGGAGTAGGCCACGGCCTGGGCGTCGGCCACGCCGCGATAGAACGGGATCAGGGGCAGGCGCAGGAGCCCCTTCACGATGCCGCCATAGGTGATCAGGATCTGCAGGACGCAGGTGAGATAGAGCGCCAGGGCGAGCAGGCCGAGATTGACCAGGACGCCGAGCCCCTTGGTTGCCATGACCCAGCTCATCAGCGCGAAGACACCGAAGGGTGCGACCTCCATCACCCACATGGTCGCCTTCATGCTGGTCTCGGCGCCCTTCTCCAGCGTGTCGCCAACGCCCTTCAGCGCGCCGCCGGAGACAAGAATGGCCACGCCGAGCAGGATGGCTGCCACGATGATGGTGATGATGTTGAGCCCGCCAAACAGGATTCCGAAGACCAGAAGGGCCGGGAAAAGGAGCCTCTGAAGCGTCCCGCCCCGGGCATTCATCCATCCCGCCACCAGAAGGAAAACCAGCAGGATCGCATTGGTGAACGGCTTGTCGAGCAGGCTCTGGAGGGCGCCGACGGGATCGGCACTGAAGAAGCGGTCGATGAACGTCACCTCGCCGGCCGCGCTCACTCGCCCGCCGACGTTCTCGACATCCGAAGACGAGGCGGCGGTGAACGTGTCGGCGTCCAGTCCGCTGCCCATGGGTATGATCGTGCCGATCACCAGGCCGAGCGTCACCGACACCGCCGTGGTCCCGAAATAGAGCGCCAGCGTGCGCAGGCCGAGACTGCCGAGCCGCTTGGGGTCGCCCATGGCGATGACGCCGGCCACCAGAGTGGTGAAGATGAGCGGCACGATCAGCCAGCGGATAAGCTGCACGAAGGCCTGCCCGACGGGATAGATCCACTTCGTGACGAAATCCCCGCCAGCCTCGGCGCCCATCGTGTTTCGCACGAGGAGGCCGACAATGATGCCGAGCACGAGGAAGGCGATGACGCGCTTCCAGAGATCCATCTCGAACCAGGCTTTCATGAGTGCAGCTCCCTCCGTTTCGCGCGAACCCTAGAGGCGTTTGGCCGGGCGTCAATGCGAGGCGCTTGCAGGCGGCGTGTTTCGCGATAGCTCAGCGGCATGGAAAACGATCTGTCAGATTTTCTCGGCGCGGCGATGGGCCGGCTCGTGCGCGCGCAGCATGACAGGCGTTCCGCCTTTCGCACGCCCGCCCTGGCCACGACCGGCCAAGACGGCGCCCCGCAGGTGCGCAAGGTCATCCTGCGCGGCTTCGACCGGGACCGGAACACGGTGCGCATCTATACCGATGCGCGCAGCCCGAAAGTCGCCGAGATTGCCGCCCGGCCGGCGGTGTCGCTGCTCTTCTGGGACAAGGGCGCAAGCCTTCAGGTCCGCGCCAGCGGCCTGGCGCGCATCGACACCGATGGTGACGCGGTGGCGGAGATCACGGCCGCCCTGCCCGAGAATGTGAACGGCGACTATGCCCGCGCCAGAGCCCCCGGCTCCCCGGCAACCGATCCTGGCACGGCGCGCCGGCTGGAAGCCGATCACCCCATGCACTTCGCGCTACTGAGTATCACCCTCGACCGCCTCGATGTGCTGGAACTGGACCGGAACGGCCACAAGAGGGCGATTTTCACCCTGCCGGGCGGCGACTGGCGCGGGCACTGGGCGGTGCCCTGAAGCGCCGGTTGCTCGGCATTCAGCCCGTCTTTATGGCGAGCTGGCCGAGGAAGTCGCGCTTTCCGAGCGGCACGCCCTTCATTCTGAGAATGTCGTAGGCTGTCGTGACGTGGAACATGAAATTCGGGATCGCGAAGGAGGTGAAATAGCCCTCCGCCGTGAAGGGAATGCTCAGATCGCCCATTTCGAAGACCACATCATTGCCCGCCAGCGCGTTGATCGTTTCCGGTGCGATCGCCTTTAGCGCCTCGCGCGCCTCTGACACATATGTCTCCAGACTCTCATAATCGGTCGCCTCCAGCGGACGCGGCGGCCCCGACTTCCCCGCCTTCACGGCGAGCACCGCACCGATGGAGTGGTGGCAGACGCTGTTGACCTGGAAATGCAGGGGCAGCATGTCGCCGCAGAGCTTTTCCTCCGGCAGCGCGGCAAGGTCGAGCCCGTTCTCGGTATAGTGGTCCCGCCCCTTCTTCAGCACGCCGGTGAGGGCGCCAAGCTGGCGGATGAAGATATCAACGCTCGCATCGTAGAGTGAAAACGCCATGGCAGCCTCCTGAATTGTTTCAGGCCGCATGATCAGACTCGAAGGTCTCTGGTAAAGCCCCTTTCGCTCAATCCCGGCCGAAATTCGGCTTGTCGGTGTCGAGACCGGCTTCCAGGATCGCCTTGCGGATGCCGCGCGCGCGGGTGAATTCCCTGAACAGTGTTTCGCCATCATTCCAGCGGATGGCGCGTTGCAGCGCGATCAGGTCCTCGGTGAAACGCCCGAGGGTTTCCAGCACCGCGGCCTTGTTGCCGAGGAAGATGTCGCGCCACATGGTCGGGTCGGAGGCGGCGATGCGCGTGAAGTCGCGAAAGCCGCCCGCGGAGTATTTCACCACCTCGCCTTCGGTGACCTCTTCCAGGTCATAGGCCGTGGAGACGATGTTGTAGGCGATCAGGTGCGGCAGGTGTGACGTGATGGCAAGAACCAGGTCGTGGCGTTCCGGATCCATGGTCTCGACACGCGCGCCCAGCCGCTGCCAGAACGCGCCGAGGCGCGAAATCGCCTCCCCAGGCGTGTTTCGGTCAGGAATTGGCGTCAGGATCAGCCAGGCGTCGCGGAACAGCGTGGCGAAGCCGGCCTCCGGGCCCGACCGCTCGGTGCCGGCGATCGGGTGGGCCGGGACAAGGTGGATCCTCTCCGGGCAATGGGTGGCCATTGTGCTTGCGGCGTTCGCCTTGACCGAGCCGACATCGGAGAGGATCGCGCCCGGCTGCATGTGCGGCGCGATCGCTTCGGTCACCTCGCCGAGGACGCCGACGGGCGTGCACAGGATGACGAGATCGGCGTTCGAGACCGCGGCTTCGGCGGTGGCCGTGACCGTGCCGAGGCCGAGTTCGGCTGCCCGGTCGCGCACCGCTTCGCTTCGGTCCCAGAGCAGGACCTCGCCGGCCGCTCCGGTTTGCCGCGCCGCCAGGGCGATGGATGAACCGATCAGGCCGATGCCGATCAGAGCAATCCTGTCGAAGACGGGCGCGTCCAAGCCTCAGCCCGCCTTCGCGAAGTCTTCAAGCGCGGCGAGAACGGCGTCATTGGCCGCTTCCACACCGATGGACACGCGCAGCGCCCCGGGCAGGCCATAGGACGCCATGCCGCGCACGACGATCCCCCGCTCGCGCAGGAATTTGTCGGCCTTTTCCGCGGTGTGCTTCTTGTCCCAGCCGAGATGCACGAGCAGGAAATTGCACACGCTCGGCGTCACCTCATAGCCCATCGCCTCCAGGGCCGGACGCATCCGGTCCAGCTCGGCCTGGTTGTGGGCCACGGACTGGTCGACAAAGGGCTCGTCTTCGATGGCGGCCAGCCCGGCGGCCTGGGCCAGCGCGTTGACATTGAAGGGCCCGCGCACGCGGTGGACCGCATCGATCACGCTCTCCGGTCCATAGGCCCAGCCCAGGCGCAGGGCGGCGAGGCCATAGATCTTGGAGAAGGTCCGGGTCACGACGACGTTCGGCGCCTGCCCGGCGAGTTCCATGCCGCCGGAATAGTCATTGTTGCGCACGTATTCCGCGTACGCCCCATCGAGCACCAGGAGGATATCCTCGCGCAGGCCCTTGTGGAGCCGCTTGACCTCTTCATAGGGAATGTAGGTCCCCGTGGGATTGTTCGGATTGGCCAGGAAGACGATGCGCGTCCGGTCGGTCACCCGCTCGAGAATCGCATCCACGTCGGCGGTGTAATCGCTCTCCGGCGCCTTCACCGTCACCGCGCCGGACTGCTGGGCCACCAGATGGTAGACCAGAAAGCCGTGCTCTGTCTGGATGATCTCGTCGCCGGGGCGGAGATAGGCGCGCCCGAGCAGCTGGAAGAGTTCGTCAGACCCCGCACCGCAGACAATGCGATCCACATCGATGCCGTACTTCCGGGCGATTTTCTCGCGCAGCAGGCGCGCGGACCCCTCGGGATAGGTCTCCAGCGCATCGGCGGCGGCGCGCACGGCCGCCTTTGCCGCTTCCGAGCATCCCAGCGGGTTCTCGTTGGATGACAGTTTCCAGCCATCCTTCAGCGCCTCGCCGCCTTTGTAGGGCGTGATTTGCAGGATGGAATCGATGGGCTGGGGTCCGCGGACCGGCGCGTCGGCGTCAAGCGTGTCTGTCATCGGTAGATGTCCCGGCAGGTGAGGGCTCGTGGTGGAAGTGCGGGCTTTGGCCATGGGGGTCAAGGGTCGCGCGCGTCGCGCCCGGCATTGATCCAGGCCCAGAGCAGGTGCGTCGCCACGCCCCGGAACGGGGCCCAGCTCTCGCCAATTTCGGCGAATTCCTTCGGTTTGGCGCGGATTTCATGGCCCGAGAGCTGTTTCCAGGCCTCCGAAAGGCCGATGTCATTATGGGGGAAGGCATCAAGCGCCCCCTTGGCGTAGAGGCAGAAGATTTCCGCCGTCCAGGGACCGATCCCCTTGACCGCCATGAGTTCGTCGCGCGCCGTCTGCAGGCTTGCTGCGCGCAGCCGGTCAAAACACAGGCGTCCGTCGCCGACCGCCGCTGCCACCGATTTCATGTGGGCGACCTTCGGGCGTGACAGCCCCACCGCGCGCAGCTGCTCATCCGGCGTAGCGAGCATGCGCTCCGCCTCCACCGCACCCAGCAGGGTTTCCAGCCGGGCCCAGATGGCCGCAGCGGCGCGTGTGGAGATCTGCTGGCCGGCAATCGTACGGGCAATCGTGACATAGGCGGCGGGTCGGGCCCGCCAGGCCGGAACCCCGACGCGGTCGAACGCCGCCCGCATCACCGTGTCGCGGGCCGCCAGGGCCTCGCAGGCGGCTTTCAGCGCATCGGGGTCGGGTGCGGCCATCGGTCAGGCTCCGTCAGAGGAAGGAATAGGGGTCTATATCGATGCTGATCCTTGCACTCGCCGGCGGTTTCAGCCGTTTGCGCCAGGCCATCATGTAGGCGGAGATGTCGCGACCACGTTCGGCCTGGACAAGGAACCGCCAGCGATAGCGCCCGCGCAGCACGCCGATCGGCGCCGGCGCGGGGCCGAAGACCTGTATGCCCTCGCCATTGGGCGCGGCGCGACCCAGTTCGTGCGCATAGGCGGCGGCCTTCTGCTCGTCGGGCATGGAGAGGATCAGCGCAGCAAGCCGGCCGTAGGGCGGCAGGCCCATGAGTTCCCGGCTCTCCAGCTCGGCGGCGACGAAGGCGTCCCGGTCCGTGGCAGCGAGCGCCTGCATGAGCGAGCTTTCCGGCTGGTAGGTCTGGATCAGCGCCCGGCCAGGCATCTCGGCGCGGCCCGCCCGGCCGGCCACCTGGGACAGGAGCTGGAAGGTCCGCTCGCCCGCGCGCAGGTCCCCGCCCTTCATGCCGGCATCGGCGTCCACCACGCCGACAAGTGTCAGGCCCGGGAAATTGTGCCCCTTGGCAACGATCTGCGTGCCCACCAGCACGTCGATCTCGCCGGCGGCCATGGCAGCGATGATGTCGCCCACCTGTTCCCCGGTCTCTGCGGTGTCGGAGGAAAAGATCTTCACCCGGGCCCTGGGCAGGAGCGCGCGAACCTCCTCGGCGACGCGCTCAACACCCGGCCCGACGCCCATCAGCGTGTCGCGCGCGCCACAGCTCGGGCAGGTGTCGGGCTTCGGCATGGAATAGCCGGTGAGGTGGCAGACAAGGCGCCCGGTGTAGCGGTGTTCCACCAGCCAGTTCTCGGTGCCCGGACTGCGCAGCCGCTCGCCGCACGCCTTGCACAGGACCAGCGGCGCATAGCCACGGCGGTTCAGGAACATGAGCGATTGCTGCCCGGCCTCGAAGGTCTCGTTCAGTGCCTCCACCAGCGGCGGCGACAGCCAGTGATCCTTCGGCGGGGGCTGCTCGCGCAGGTCGATGAGCGCCACATCGGGCAGGCGCGCGGCGCCGGGACGGGCGGCCAACCTGATCATCCGGTAGCGCGCCTGGCCCGCATTGGACAGGGTTTCCAGCGCCGGTGTGGCCGATGCCATCACCACCACCGCATCTTCGCAGGACGCTCGCAGCACGGCCATGTCGCGGGCGTGGTAGACCGTGCCGTCCTCCTGCTTGAAGCTGCCATCATGTTCCTCGTCCACGATGATGAGACGCAGGCGGGGAAAGGGCAGGAAGAGCGCCGAGCGAGCCCCGATGATGATGCGCGCCCGCCCATGGGCCACCTCGCGCCAGGTGCGCCGGCGCTCGGCCTCCGACAGTCCCGAATGCCAGGGGGCCGGCTCCGCGCCGAAACGTGCCTCAAATCGGGACAAAATTGCCTGTGTGAGCGCGATTTCGGGCAGGAGCACGAGTATCTGGGCCTTCGGATCGGTTTGCAGCGCCGCCGCGATCGCCTCGAAATAGACCTCCGTCTTGCCCGATCCGGTGACGCCGTCGATCAGGATCGGCGCAAAACACCCCTCCCGCACGGCCGCGCGCAGGGTCTCCGCGCCGGCCGCCTGTTCAGGGGTCAGCGCGAAGCCGGAACGGCTGGCGTCGGGCCTGTCGAAGGGCGGGTCGACGGCCTCCTGGAAGGTGAGCAGGGCGCCGCTGTCGGCCAGCCCCTTCACCACCGAGGCCGAAACGCCGGCTCTCTGGGCGAGTTTCGATGCGGGAAGCGGTCGGTTCGCCGCCCGGGCCGCCTCCAGCACCTTGGCCCGGGCCGGTGTCATGCGTACGGGATCGAGGCTGCCGGGCCCGTAAACGGTCTCGGTGCGCGGCGGCAGGAGCGCCTCTCGCGCGCGCAGCACCATGCGAAGCACCTGTCCCGGCTGGGTGCAGACATAGCGCGCCATCCGGTCGATGAAGTGGCGCAGACGCGCGGGCATGGGCGGTGCGGGATAGACCCGGGTGACCGGTTTCAAGTTGCGCTCGCCGGGATCGGCATCCGAGATTTCCCAGACCACGCCAATGCGCTCGGTCTGCCCCAGCGGCGCGCGGACATAGCTTCCCGGCGTAATCTCCATGTCGCCCGGCACGAGATAGTCGAAGGGTTCCGGCAGGGGCAGGGGAAAAAGGATGCGGGCAATGGCCATGTTCGCGTTTTGGCCCAGTCGCGGCGGCGATGCAAAGCCTGAATTCACCGTGTGCCCCTGCCAATCAAGGTTTAACCCTCCCTCCGGCATGCTGGCGCCATGACCGATCCCGTGCCCCACCCCTTGCTCAGCGCCTTTCTCACCGAGCTCCGCGAGGTGCGCCGCGCCGCGCCGAAGACGGTCACGGCCTATGCCAGCGACCTGCGCGCCTTCTTCGCCTTCCTGACCGAGTATGAGGGCCGGCCGGTGGATGAGGCGATGCTGGCGGGGCTGGGTCCGCGGCAGCTCGACGCCTTTGTCAGCCGGCGGCGCAAGGCCGGCCTCGGCAACGCCTCGCTGTCGCGGGGCCTGTCGGCGGTGCGGGCGCTTTATGACTGGTTGTCAAAGGCCCATGGGGTGAGGAACCCCCGTATCGGGCTCTATGAGGGGCCACGGGTGGCCGCGCGCCTGCCGCGACCGGTGAGCGCGGAGGTCGCCTTCGACATGATCGATGCCGCCGAGGATGATGGGGCCGAAGGCTGGGTCGGCCTGCGCAACGCGGCCGTGCTCAGCCTGCTGTATGGCGCGGGGCTGCGGGTGTCGGAGGCTCTGGGGCTCACCGGCGGGGACCTGCCGCTCGGCGAGACGCTGCGCATCAGGGGCAAGGGCGACAAGCTGCGGCTGGTGCCTGTGATCCCGGCCGTGCGCGAGGCGGTGGCGGCCTATGCTGCCGCCTGCCCCTTTGCCCTGTCGCCCGAAACGCCGCTGTTTCGCGGCGCGCGGGGTGGTGCGCTGAATGACCGGATGGTGCGCGGACTGGTGCAGGATCTGCGCGGCGCCCTCGGTCTGCCGAAGACCGCGACGCCCCATGCGCTGCGCCATGCCTTTGCCACGCATCTGCTGGCAAATGGCGCGGACCTGCGCGCGATCCAGACGCTGCTGGGCCATTCCAGCCTGTCCACGACCCAGGTCTACACCGGTGTTGATGCCGCCCGGCTGGCGGCGGTCCACCGGGCCGCCCATCCACGCGGAAACTAGG